>JAITVE010000215.1 GCA_031285975.1 Candidatus Adiutrix sp.
TTATTTTTTGGCCGCTGAATTATACTATTATGTTTGGAAGAAGGATTTTGATATGTCCCTTGTCTCGATTTTTGTGACCTGTGCCCAAAATGCCTCTGAGGCCATAGCCCAGACCGACCTGACGGCTCCGGCTCAGGCCGCCCAGCCGGCGGTGGAGGCAGGTGCCGCCGCCGTGGCCGTTGGGGCGGGCGCTGCCGCCGGACTTGATGTTTTGCAGCTGGTTCTGGAAGCCGGGCCCGTGGTTAAAGGCGTTCTGTTCGCCCTGGTGGCGTTTTCCCTTGTTTCCTGGGCCATTATTATTTCCAAGGCCATTCAGCTGAGCCGGGCCGGGCGCAGTTCCAACGCCTTTTTGGACAGTTTTTGGAAAAGCCGTTCCCTGGCCAACCTCTACGCCGAAGCCGCCGATTTCCGCTCGTCGCCCATTGCCCAGATTTTCCGGGTGGGTTATCAGGAACTGGGGCGCGTCCACAAAGCCCGCCTGGATCAGCGCACGGCCATGGAAAACGTGCAGCGTTCCCTGCGCCGCTCCAGCGCCGCTGAAGGCACCCGGCTGTTCAAGTACCTGCCCTTCCTGGCCACCTGCGGCAACGCCACTCCCTTTATCGGCCTCTTCGGCACGGTGTGGGGCATTATGGATTCCTTCCACGAGATAGGCCGGGCCGGTTCGGCCAACCTGGCCACCGTGGCCCCCGGCATTTCCGAGGCCCTGGTGGCCACGGCGGTGGGCCTGGCGGCGGCCATTCCGGCGGTTATCTTTTTCAACTATTTCAATAGCTGGGTGCGCGAACTGGAAGCGGAAATGGGCAATTTTACAGCCGATTTCGTCAACATTCTGGAGCGCGACCTGCTGAAGCGGGCCAGCGGGCCCCAGTCCAAAGTTCTGGAGGATTGACATGTCGTTCGGAACTTCCGGGGGCAACGGCGGGCGGCCGGGCATGATGAGCGACATCAACGTCACCCCGCTGGTGGACGTGATGCTGGTGCTCTTGATAATTTTCATGGTCACCGCCCCCATGATGATTCAGGGGCTGGACGTGAACCTGCCCAACGTGAAGGACGCGCCGCCTCTCCCCACCGAGCAGAAGCAGACCGTTCTGACCATTCAGGCCGACGGCACGGCCTCCCTGGACGAGATCACGGTGGCTGACCCGAGCCGCCTGGCCTATCAGGTGCAGGGCGTGATGGAGGCCAACGGCTCCAAGACTCTTTTCCTGAAGGCCGACCAGGCCACACCCTACGGCACGGTGGCCGCCATTATGGGCCAGTTGCGGCAGGCGGGCATCACCAGCATCGGGCTGGTCACCGAACCGGCTGACCAGGCAGGCGTTCAGCCCCCGGCTCAGGGCGCGGCGGCGCAGAGCGCGCCCGCGCCGCGCACAGCCGGGCAGGCGGCCCCGCCCACCGCTCCGCGCCGCCCGGCCGGGGCCAACTGAGGGATGTCCGCCGAGCGGACAAGAGGCTATGACCACTATCAGTCCATATGACCGTAACGGCCAAACCAGCCGGAAGGGCTTTATCGCCTTTCTGGTCTCGCTGCTTTTGCACATCGCGGCCCTGGCGGTTTTTATATTTTTGAGCGGAATGCCCAGTCAGCGCGTCTCGCCGGATAACGTGATTTACGTGCAGCTTGGCAGTACAATGCCCCAGGCCTCGGCCGCGCCGAAAGACCTGCCGGTTGCCCCCAACCAGGACAAACCAGATGTGCAGAAAGCCCCCAAAAGCGACCCCACCCCACCGGCCCAGCCCGACCCAGTCGTTGACAACCCGCCGGTGACCGCCCCCCCAGACGACGCTATCTCCATAGGCAAAACGCCGGTAGAGCCGCCGAAGATACAGAGAACGCCGGAAAAACCGCCGCAAGTGAAGCCACCCAAAGTGGAGCCTAAGGAAGACCCGGCGGAAATCAAACGCAAGCGCGATGAAGCCCGGAAAAAACGCGAGGCAGAGCAACGGCAGAAGGACGACGCGAAGCTTAAACAGGCGCTGGAGGAACTCGAGCGGATACAAGCTGCCAAAGCGCAGGCCGTTGATGACCTTGATGCCAAAATGTGGGATATGGACAGGGAAAGCGGCAGCGGCGACGGCGCAGGCAGTGAACCGTCTTCAACCATGCGGGGGGAGCGGGTTCACCCGGAGATACAACAGTATTACAACCACATTCGGGATATCGTAAAATATAATTGGATACCGGACAACAGCCCGGAAAACATCGCTGCCCAGTACGCAATCACCATCCAGCCGAGCGGAGCTTTGTCGGCGAGCATCCAGGTGCAGTCAAGCGGCAGCGAGAAATTTGATGACTCTGTGGAACGGGCGGTGAAAATATCAACTTTTCCACAACTTCCGCCCATTTTCAACAATCAAGCCCACACCGTCACGCTTGAGTTCACCCCCAAGGGATTGCGCAGCAGATAAAAATCTTCGCCACCCCGCCCCCTGCAACAAAGCCTTACTTCACCGTAATCACGGAGACTGTGCTATAGTGTTCCGTACTCGCGGCCCTGTTTCCGCAGAGAAAGGGGCGGGCGAAAGGAGGTTCCCATGAAAAAATTGCTGCTGGCGCTGGCCCTGGTTCTTTGGGTTGGCCCGGCTCAGGCCCAAGATATATCCCCAGGCACGAAACTGACACCCTACGAAGAGACCCGCTACGGCGGCTCCCTGTGGCAGGTGCCCCGCGAACCCTATCAGAGCCGCTACCGGGCGGAAAAAGAATCCTCGGCATTGACGGCTCCCCCCGCCGCCCCCCGGCCCGCACGGGCTTCCGGGCGGCGCGGTTCCAAGAGCCCCGTCCACACCGCGCCCCCCCGACACATCGGCGAAGAAATGACCCGGCAACGCTTCCAAAGCCGCATGAAGTGGGAAAACGAACAGCGGCAAATCGGCGAACGCAGCCGCAACTCCGTCCCGCGCTTCGCCCCCAAGCCCCAGGGGAGCCCGGCCCGGCCCCGGCGCAAATGACCGGCCCGGCCCTATTCTGTAAGAAATTTGTGAAAAACCGCCCATGAAAACCGTCGTACAGCGCAACCTGAAAACCCTCCTGGAAGAAAGCCGCGAAGCCGAACTGGCCGAAATGCTGGCCAAACTGCACCCCGCAGACGTGGCCGAAATCTTGAACCCCCTGGACATGGAAGACACCATCCGGGTCATCTCCCTGATGGATATCGAACAGGCTTCCGACGTTCTGGTGGAGATGAGCGACGACTCCCGCGACCAGGTGGCCGCCGAAATGCCCCTGGAAAAGCTCACCGAACTGGTGGCGGAAATGGATTCCGACGACGCCGCCGACATCGTGGGCGAGTTGCCCGGCGAAGACGCGGACAAGCTGCTGGCGGCCATTGAAAAGGAAGACGCGGAAGACGTCCGCCGCCTGATGCTCTACGACGAGGAAACCGCCGGCGGCCTCATGCAGGTGGAAATGGTCACCGCCCGGGAAGAGGAAAGCGTGGCCCAGGTGGTGGCCCGCCTCCGCACCCTCGGCGACGAGGCCGACGTGCACTACCTCTTCATTGTGGATCACAAGGGCGTGCTGCGCGGCCAGGCCACCATGCGGCAGCTGTTGCTGGCCCGGCCGGAACAGCTGATGGAGGAACTGGCCGGGCCGCCGCCCCTCATCGTCCGCGTGGATGAAGACCAGGAAGCGGTGGCCCAGAATTTCCAGAAATACGACGTGCAGTCCGCCCCGGTTATCGACGACCATGGGGCGCTTTTGGGCCGCATCACCTTTGACGACATCATGGACGTGGTGCACGAAGAAGTTGACCGGGACTTCTACCGCCTGGCCGGTTCCTCCGAAGAGGAAGTGTATTCCAGCGGCCCGGCCAAAATCGCCACCCTGCGCCTCCCCTGGCTCTTGTTCAACCTCGGGGCGGGCTTCATCACCAGCGGCATTCTGTCCTATTTCGAGGCCTCGTTCGCCACCATCCTGGCGCTCCTGCCGTTCGTGCCGATGGTCATGGGCCTGTCGGGCGCGGTGGGCTCCCAGTCGGCCACCATCACTGTGCGCGGCCTGGCCATGGGCCGTATTGTGGAGGGCAAAATCTGGCGCAACCTCTGGCGCGAAATCAAAATTTCGTCCATCATCGCCGCCACCCTGGGCACGGTCATCGCCATTGGCTCGGGCGCCATCCACTCCGCCCTCCGCCTGGGCCTGGCCGTGGGCGCCTCCATCGTCACCGCCATCGTCATTTCCACCATCCTGGGGGCCGTCATCCCGCTGATATTCAAAGCCGTTAAAATCGACCCCGCCCTGGCCTCCGGCCCCGTGGTCACCTCCACCAACGACGTGGTGAGCCTCGTCATTTACATGTGCCTCGGCACGGCCATCATCAATTTGTAGGCAATTTTGTGCGCAAAACAAGGGGCTCCACCATTTGGCGGAGCCCCTTGTTTTTGTATACCCGAAGCGCCCTACTTCGCCAGGGTGGCGTAGACGGCTTCCATGACTTTGGGGTGGTTGATTTTGCCCAAGGGGGTCATGGGGACTTCGGCCAGGTAGATGAACTGGCGGGGGAAATAGATTTCCGGCTTGCCGTCTTCTTTGAGGGCCTGCCAGAGGCGGGGGAGATCGGGGGCGGGATCCTGGGTGATGAAGACGAGCTTTTCGCCTTTGGCGTCGTCGTCCATAGCGATGACCACCTGCGGGCGGCCGGGCCAGACGGCGGCGGCGACCTCTTCGACGGCGGCCAGGGAGACCATTTCGCCGCCGATTTTAGCAAAACGCTTGAAGCGGCCCTTGATCCAGACAAAGCCGTCGTCGTCAATTTCCACAATGTCGCCGGTGTCATACCAGCCGTCTTCCGGCGGCACAATGACTCCGGGCTGCTCGGGCCGCATGTAGCCGCGCATGACGTTGGGGCCGCGCACCACCAGCTTGCCGCCTTTGGCCACGCCCTCCACGGGCTCGACTTTGTATTCCACGCCGGGGGCCATGGGGCCCACGGTGCCGACGCGGTTGTTCATGTGGCCGCCCAGGGCCAGAACCGGGGCGGTTTCGCTGGCCCCATAGCCTTCGAAGACGCGCACGCCCAGTTTGTCCGCATAGAGGGCCCTGGTTTTGGGTTTCAGCTTTTCCGCGCCCACGAGCATGATGCGCAGGCTGGTGAAATCATAGTGGTGGGCGTTGCGGCCCCAGGCCGAGGCGAAGGTGTCGCTGGCGATGGCCACGGTGGCCCGGGTATCGTAAATGAGTTCCGGGATGATTTTGGTGTGGAGCGGGCTCAGGTAGGTGAAGCAGCGCATCCCGCTCATCAGGGGCGTGAGCACCCCCACGGTGAGGCCAAAGGCGTGGAACATGGGGAGGGCGTTGAAAAAGATGTCGTCTTCGTGCACTTCAATGAGGCTCGTGGACTGGTAGACGTTGGACAGAAGGTTCCGGTGCGACAGGGCCACGCCCTTGGGCTTGCCCTCCGAGCCGGAGGTGAAAACCATAATCGCCGTGCCGTCCGCCGATTCGGGCGTGGAGCGCCACAGGCGGGCGGCGATATTTTCAGTGAGGGAAACGTTTTCCACACCGCCCAAATCTTCCAGGTAGACCATACGGGCCGGCAGATTGGCGGCCATTTCTTCCATTTCAGCATTGGCCAGGAAGCGGCGGGAGGTGATGACCGTCTTGACCTGGGCGGTGGTGAGGGCCGAGGTCATGGGGCCGGGGCCCTGGCTGTAGTTCATCATCACGGCGGTGCGCCCGGCGGCCCAGAGGCCCAGGAGGGTGGTCATGTTGGCCACAGAGTTGGGCAGCAGCACGCCCACCTGCTCCCCCGGTTTGGTGAAGGCGGTGAAGCGGCGGCCCTGGAGCCGGGCCCGGAACATGAGCTGGGCGTAGGTGAGGGGTTTGCGCTCCGCGTCTTCCAGGATGACGCGCCCGGAGCCGCAGCGGCGGGCGGAATCTTTCAGGGCGGCCCAGAGGTTACGGTTGTAATCCATGGTCTGGAAGCGGCACTCGGTCATGAGGGTATAGAGGGCCTCGCCCGCGCGGCGGCGCTGATCCTTCTGCTTTTCGCCGGGGGCGGATTTGATTTCCAGGCGGCGGGGCGGCATGATGGTGACGCGGATGGGCGTTTTTTTCGGCAGGTTGTGCATATGCTCGCGCAGGCGGCCAAAGCGGGTGTACTGCGGGCCGTCAATGACCACGGGCAGGAGCGGCGCGTTGGTTTTGGCGGCGATGAGGCCCGAGCCGTCATAAATTTTCATGAGGCCGCCGGTGGTGGTGATGCGGCCCTCGGGGAAAACGACCACCAACTCGCCCTGATTGAGCGCGTCAATGAGGCCGCGGGTGGCCAGGGGCTGGTTGGGGTTGACGGGCAGGGCCTGGAAGACGCGCAGCAGGGGCTTGATCCACCAGACCTGAGCCCAGTAACTGTCAATGGCAAAGGTGAGGCGGCGGGGGATATAGGCCACCAGGAGCACCGCGTCCAACAGCGAGGTGTGGTTGGCAATGAGGAGGGCCGGGCCCTCCTTGAGGTCGCGGATATGTTCCAGCCCGGTGACTTTGGGCCGGAAGAAAATTTTCAGGATGACGGCGGCCAGGGTTTTCAAGCTCTGGTCGGGCAGGAAGTAGAGGGTGAGAACGGCCACGGCCACGGCGGTGACGGCCACGAAGGCGAAAACGTGAGCGAGAGAAAAACCCAGCGAAGTCAAAATCATAACAGAGAGGCTCCCGGCGCAGATGAACAGGGCGTTGACAATATTATTGGCGGCAATGACCCGCGAGCGCTCCCCGGCCCCGGCCAGGTGCTGCAACAGGGCGTTCAGCGGCACCACGAAGAGCCCGCCGGTGACGCTCACCAACAGGCAGCACAACCCCAGGCGCACATAGGCCCACTGGCCGAGGAAAACAGGCAGGGTGACGCTCCCGGCCGCCGCCTCCGGCAGCCGCCAGACGCTCAGGGCCATAAGGATCAGGAACAGGCTCAGCCAGGCAGCGGAAACCGGCACCAGGCGGGCGCTGATTTCCCCCCGCAAAAGCCACTGCGCGGCCAGGGAGCCCAGGCCGACCCCCAGGGCGAAGAGGGTCACCAGGAAGCTGTTCACGCCCGGCGTACCCCCCAAAACATCGCGGCACAGCACGGGAATCTGGGTGATGAGGATGCCGCCCATGGCCCAGAACCAGCTGATGGCCAAGACGGACAGCCACATGGCCCGGCGGCCCCGCACCGAGCCGACTATGGCCCAGGTGGAGCGCCAAACGCGCAGATCAACCTTGATATCAGACTGCCCCTCGGCGGACTCGGGCTGTTTCAGGGCCAAAACCAAACCGAGCGCGGCCACCAGCACCAAACCGCCCGGCAAAAAAACGGTGGTGCCGCCGGGCCTCCCCACCAGCCAGGAACCGGCCAGGGTGCCCAAGACAATGGCCAGGAAAGTGGCGGCCTCCACTAAACCGTTGCCCGCCACCAAATCGTCCTTGTCCAAAACTTCCGGGAGCAGGCCATACTTGAGCGGCCCGAAGAAGGCCGACTGGGCCCCCATCAAAAACAGCA
>JAITVE010000230.1 GCA_031285975.1 Candidatus Adiutrix sp.
CTCCGCCCCTCCTCTTTCATGGCCACCAGGGTCTGAAGCGCGGCCAGGATGCCGTCGCCGGTGGTGCCGTAATCGAGATAGATGAGGTGGCCGGACTGCTCGCCGCCGAAGTTCAGGCCGTCCTGGCGCATCCGCTCCACCACATAGCGGTCGCCTACCGCGGTGCGGACCAGGCTGATGCCGGCTTCGGCCAGGGCCCGTTCCAGGCCGATGTTGCTCATGATGGTGGCGGCCATGGTGTTTTTATTGAGCAAACCCTTTTTGTGCAGATCGCGGGCGCAGATGTTCATGATCTGGTCGCCGTCCACCACCTGGCCGCGCCCGTCGATGAAGATGGCCCGGTCGGCGTCGCCGTCCAGGGCCAGGCCCAGGTCGGCCCCGGTGGAGACCACTTTTTTAACGCACAGTTCCGGGTGCAGGGAGCCGACCCCGAGGTTGATGTTCACCCCGTCCGGCTTGGCCCCGAAGAGGTGCACCTTGGCCCCGAGTTCCTCAAACACCATGGGCGCGGTGCGGTAGGCCGCGCCGTGGGCGCAGTCCAGCACCATGGTCAGGCCCTCCAGGGTCATGGCGCGGGGGAAGGTGCTTTTGAGGAACACCACGTAGCGGCCCACGGCGTCGTCGATGCGCCCGGCCTGGCCCACGCCGTCCGGCTTGGGGCGGTGGCGGTCGAGGAGGGCGGTGTCGAGGTATTCCTCAAGCTTGGCTTCCACGTCGTCGGGCAGCTTGAAGCCGTCGCCCGCGAAAATTTTAATGCCGTTGTCGTGGTAGGGGTTGTGGGAGGCGCTGATGACGATTCCCGCGTCGGCCCGCAGGCTGGAAGTGAGGAAGGCGATGCCGGGGGTGGGGAGGGGCCCGGCAAAATACACGTCGGCCCCCTGGCACAGAAGGCCGCTGGAGATGGCTTCCTCCAGCATATAGCCCGAAAGCCGGGTGTCTTTGCCGATAACCACTTTCGGCCGCCGGGTGCGGACGCTCTGGCTCAAAAGATGGGCCACCGCCCGCCCGAGCTTGAGGGCGAATTCCACCGTCATGGGCTCCTGGTTCACCACCCCCCGAATGCCGTCGGTGCCGAAAAGTTTTCGCTGCTTCTGTGACAATTCCATCGTCTGTCCTGCGGTTTGCGTGGCTCTGCTATAATGCGGAACCGATTTATAATAAAGATTCAAAATTCCGATAAGCCGTTTCTCTGGAAATGGATTCCGACTTTCGCCGGAATGGCGGCACAGAGGGGCTGGCGGCGTATAGGGGTATTATGCTTCAAGCTCGGTTGATGTGCAAGGCTTTTTGATGGGAAAGAAGAAAGAGTATGGATACCGGCTTTCACCGGTCTGACGGCGGGGCGGCAGGTAGAGAGTGCCGGCAAATTGCCCCACTGGAAATGGATTCCTGCCTCCGCAGGAATGACGGCTGTGGGGGAGGTGTGGTGCGGGCGCCGACAAGCGGCCAAGAGAAAGGCATGGCCCCCGGCCTTCGCCGGGGTGACGGAGGGGCGGGGTGAGTGCGCTGTTTTTCCAAATGCGCTGGGCCTGCGCTGCCACCTTGCGGCCTTACAACCAGTGTGCGAAAACCCCTAGTGAGCCGTGCGCCCGGAGGGGCTGGAGCCCTCCCCGTTGGCGGGGGGCGGCAGGTAGGTGACGGCGGCGTTGGGGGGCTCGATGGCCGTGACCGTAACGCCCTCGGGGGGGACGACGATGATTTGGAGGGTCAGCTTGCCCTCGCGGCGCAATTTTTCCTCGTCCACATACACTTGGGCCGTGATATCCTCCGGGGCCACGCCGCGCACTTTGGAGACCGGCCAGGCGACGGAAATTTTCACTTTTTCAGGCGCGACCCGAACCCGCGAACCGTCCGCCGGGCTGGCGCGGTCAACAGTGACGGGCACACCCGGGAAGCTGGCTTTTTCCAGCACGTCTTCCAGCACCACCACCACCCGCAATTCTTTGGGAATGATTTCCAGACCGGCGGGCAAACTGCCGTCGGCCAGGCTGACCATCATGGTCTGGCTTTGGGTGATGCCGTCAAGGGCGATGGGCGCGGTGGGCGCTTCGGTGATTTTTCCCAGCATCTCGGCCGGGCCCCGCAGGCGGACGCGGTCGGGCTCCACAGTCACGGCCTTGAGCCGGTAGGCCGCGCTGAGCCGACCGGAGGTGGCGGCCTTGACCGGCACCATTTTGTCGATGAGCTTGACGGCCTCGAATTCTATCATGGAGGGGACGATTTTGTTCAACTGCACGCCGCGGGGCAGTTCCAGCGCGTCCTCGGCAAAGGGGAAGGCGTTGGGGCCCTCTTTGGCCGTGCTCACGTCCAGCTGCATATTGAGCCTGCGGTCAGCCAGGAAGCGGCCCTGGGCGGTGTTGGCCATCACCTGGATGGTGACCGAGGCGGGCACTTCCGTTTTTATGGCCAGGTCGGCGGGGAGGCCCGCCAGTTCCAGGGGCACGGTGAGGTCAAAAATACTGGTGTCCCGCCCGGCCAGGGCCAGCCACAGAAAAAAGGCCAGGGCCAGGGACACCAGCATGGACAGGGCTCTATTCAATCTGTTGTGCCAATATTTTCCAGCCACCCGAGCCTCCTATTTCTTTTTCTGCTTCCCGTCCTTTGGGGTGAGGCTGAGATAGGACAGCAGGCGGTCGCGCAGGTTGGCCGCGCCCATCATGACCACCACCTCGCCGTCTTTGACCAGGGAAACCAGGCCGCGCTCTTCGGAGACCACCACTACCAGGGCGTCGCTCTCGCGGGAGAGGCCGATGGCCGCCCGGTGGCGGGTGCCGAAGAAGCGGCTCACGTTATCTTCGGACGGGAGTAGCGGCAAAAAGCACCCGGCGGCGGCCAGGCGGCCGTCCTGAATGATGACCGCGCCGTCGTGGAGGGGCGAGGAGGTGTGGAACAGGGCCAGCAGCAGCCGGTCGGAGACCAGGGCCGATATTTTGGCCCCGGCCTCGATGTATTCGCCCAGGTTGACCCCGCGCTCAAAGGCGATGAGGGCCCCGGTGCGCTTTTCGGCCATGAAAAAGGCGGCGCGCACCACTTCGTTCACCGCGTCCACCATTTGGGGGTTGGTGCGGGTGAAGGAAAAGCGGGCCATGCGGGCCAGCCCGCGCCGGATATCGGCGGAAAAGAGCACCACCAGCACCACGATGAGGTTTTGGGCGAAGGATGAAATGATGAGCCGCAGGGTCAGGAACTCGAACTTGGTGGCCAGGAAAAACGTGCCCATGAAGAGCCCCATGCCCAGGAAGACCTGGCCGCTGCGGGTGCCCTTCACCAGCCGGATGACATAATAGATCAACACGCCCACCAGGAAGATGTCAACCACATCTTCCCAGCGCATTGACCTGACCGCTTCGGCTATGGACAGATTACTGAACACGTTTTTCCTTTATGGTCTGGACGATCTACTCGGCATTGAGGATGGCTTGGGCCAGCAACACGGCTTCCCGATTAGGGGCAGTCCGGTGAACCCGAATCATCTCCGCCCCCTGCAATAAAGCCAGGGTATTGGCCACCGCCGTCAACCCCTCCCGCTCCATCGGCGGGGCCCCGTTCAAAACTTTTCCGAGGAAAGTTTTCCGGGACAGCGCCATAATCTTCCGATACCCCTTCGGCATCACCCGGTCATAGTGCTTGACAATGGACAGGTTGTGCCCCAGGTTCTTGCCGAAACCAATGCCCGGGTCCAGCCAGATCATTTCCTTCGGCACGCCAACCGCTTCGGCGGCTTTGGCCCGCTCCAGAAGAAAGTCGTGCACTTCGGTGACCACGTCGTCGTAATGCGGGTCAACCTGCATGGTGCGCGGCTCGCCCTGCATGTGCATCAGGATGAGGGGCACCCGGTGGCGGGCGGCGACTTCCAGAATGCGGGGGTCTTTGAGGCCGGCGGTAATGTCATTGATGATGGCCGCGCCCTGTTCGAGGGCTTTTTCGGCCACGTCGGCCTTGTAGGTGTCGATGGAGATGGGGCGGGAGCTTTGGGCCCGCACACCCGCCAGCACCGGGGCCAGCCGCGCCCACTCATCGTCGGCCGAGACTTCCGCCGCGCCGGGGCGGGTGGACTCGGCCCCCAGGTCGAAGATGTCCGCGCCGTCGGCCTCTTCGGCCAGGGCGGCCCGGACGGCTTCCTCCGGCCCGCTGAAACGCCCGCCGTCGGAAAAGGAGTCCGGCGTCAGGTTGATGATGGTCATAATCAGGGGACGGTCAAAGGAGAGGCTCCATTGCCCGGCCCCTGTCTGCCAGGTCAAAAGGTCAGGAGTTTTCGTTGCCTCCGCCGTCATCGGACGCGGGTTTTTCAGGTCGTTCATGGTCGGTTTCCTCCGTTTTGTGGCCAGAGGTTTCCTCCGACGAGGCCGAGGAATCGGCCGCCGCCCTGTCTGTTGGCTCCGCCTTGGGTTCGGTTTTTTCAGCCGTTTTTTTAGGCCGCTCAATGCCTTCAGCCTTCATGGCCTCGGCACAGACATCCAAAACTTCTTCAGCGTCTATGGTTTCTTTTTCGAGCAACTTTTCGGCCAGGGCTTTCAAAGTCGCCATGTGCTTGGTAATGATTTCCGTGGCCTTTTGGTGGGCCGCCCGCATTAAGTCCGACACTTCCTGGTCGATGCGCTGGGCCGTGGCCTCGGAATAATCGCTGTGCTGGGCGATTTCGCGGCCCAGGAATATCTGCTCTTCCTTTTTGCCGAAAGTCTGGGGGCCGAGGTTATCGCTCATGCCCCATTTGCAGACCATGTTGCGGGCCAGCTCGGTGGCGCGCTCAATGTCGTTGCCCGCGCCGGTGGTCATCTGGTTCAGGGCCGTCTCTTCGGCCACCCGGCCGCCCAGGGCCATGACCAGGCGGGCCTTGAAATAATCCCGGCTATAGGTATAGCGGTCTTCGGCGGGGAGGGACACTGTCACCCCCAGGGCCCGGCCGCGCGGGATGACGCTCACCTTGTGCAGGGGGTCAAGGCCCGGCAGCAAGACGGAAATGATGGTGTGCCCGGCCTCGTGCCAGGCGGTGGTGCGCTTTTCGTCCTCGCTCATGATGAGGCTTTTGCGCTCCACGCCCATCATCATTTTGTCGCGGGCCGCGTCCAGGTCGGCGGCCTCGACTTTTTCCTTGTCGGCGCGGGCGGCCAAAAGGGCGGCCTCATTGATGAGGTTCTCCAAATCGGCCCCGGAAAAGCCGGGCGTGCCGCGAGCCACCACGGACAGTTCCACATCCGGGGCCATGGGCACCCGGCGGCTGTGCACCTGCAAAATCTGCTCCCGCCCTTTCACGTCCGGCACCGGCACCATGACCTGGCGGTCGAAGCGGCCGGGCCGCAGAAGCGCCGGGTCAAGCACGTCGGGGCGGTTGGTGGCGGCGATGAGGATGAGGCCGTCGTTGGGCTCAAAGCCGTCCATCTCCACCAGAAGCTGGTTCAGGGTCTGTTCCCGCTCGTCATGCCCGCCGCCCAGGCCCGCGCCGCGGTGGCGGCCCACCGCGTCGATTTCGTCAATGAACATGATGCACGGCGCGGCTTTCTTGCCCTGCTGGAACATGTCCCGCACGCGGGACGCGCCCACGCCCACGAACATCTCCACAAAGTCCGACCCGCTGATGGAAAAGAAGGGCACCCCGGCCTCCCCGGCGATGGCGCGGGCCAAGAGGGTTTTGCCGGTGCCGGGGGAGCCCATCAGCAAAACGCCCTTGGGGATGCGCCCGCCGAGGCGGACGAATTTTTTCGGCTCCCGAAGGAAATCAACGATTTCCGACAGTTCGCTCTTGGCCTCGTCAATGCCGGCCACATCGGCGAAGGTGACGCGCTTCTGCTCTTCATTCAACAGCCGGGCCCGGCTTTTGGCAAAAGTCATGGCCTTGCCGCCGCCCTGCATCTGCCGCATGAAGAACATCCAGATGGCCACCAGGAAGATGATCTGGAGCAAGGCCCCGCCCATGTTCAGCCAGAACGACGACGGCTGGGGCACAATGTCGATGGCCACGCCCTTTTCCCGCAGGAAAGGCATCAGGTCGCGGTCGAACCAACTGTAGTTGGCGGCCCACTTGCCGCCGTCGTTGAGTTGCGCTACAATCTCCGTATCCGTAAGCGAGACCTTGGTCACCCGGTTGTCACTGATGGCCTGCCAGATGTCGGAATACGTTTTGCGGTCGCTGGTTTCGGCGGGTTTGAAGAAATTCATCACCCCCAGCACCGTGATTATGATCATTGTCCAGACGAGAAGATTTCTGGAAAAGTTGCTCAAAATAACCTCTCTTGTGGTTCGAACCCTGAATAAAGTGTGGCGCCGCTATGGCGGCTTCCGGGCCCGACCGGAACCAAATCAAATCCGGCCCTATGCTCACTCGCGCAAAAAAAGCCGTTTCAACCTTTTATTTGTACGACAATTGGGGATATTTTTCAACAGAAAAGGTGAAGTCTTCGGTATAATTACAGTATGGCTAAAGAAACGCGTGCACCCAGATCGAAACGCCTGGCGGCGGTGGTATTGAGCCGCACCAACTACGGCGAGGCCGACCTCATCGTCACCTTCCTGACCCGTGAGCTGGGCCTGGTGAGCGCTTTGGCCCGTTATGGGCGGCGGAGTTTGCGGCGTTTCGGGGGCGGATTGTTATCGCCGGGGGCCTCGGCCTGGTATGATTTTACCATAAAACCGGCCTCCTCCCTGGCTTTTGTGGAAAAAGGCGAGGAAGACCCCAAGGCCCCCCGGTTGGCCCCCGACCCGGTCGTCCAGAGTTTGGCCGCCTTCAGTTTGGAGATGGTGCGGGGCTTTGAAGCGCCGGGCAACCCCGCCGCTGAGGCTTTCAACCTGCTGGTGCGGCACTTGGGGCGGTTGGCGAGAGCCGCCGACGAGCGGATGGCCCGGCTGGTATCCCTCGATTTTTCGCTGAAATATTTGGAATTGGCCGGGTTCGGGCCGCGCCTCTCCGGCTGTATCCTCTGCGGGGCCGCGCCGGAAGCCGAGCCCGGCTGGCGGTGGGAGCCTGCGGCGGGCGGGTTGTATTGCCCCGCCTGTGCGGGGGGGGCGCCGCGAGGGAGATTGGTGTCACCGGCGTTGCTGGCCCGCCTGAGCCCCCGGGCGCCGGGGGAGGAGTACCCGCCGCTGGATGACCGCGACTTGGCCGAGGCGGAGCTTTTCTTCGAAAAGCTCGCCGAGCACCACCTGGGGCGGACGCTTAAAGCGATGAAGGTGGCGCGGCGGCTTTTTGGAAATAGCTGAGGCTTCGCGGCTAAGATTCTGGAAAAGTATGGGGCTCCGCCCAATCTTTGCGCTATCGCGCAATCTCAGTTTATTCAAACCCTATCGGGTTCGAATTTAAACCCCGCTTAAGAGGGCCTTACGCGAGGCCCTCTTAAGAATCTCCGCGCGCCAGGGGCTACGCGCCCCTGGACCTGCGTGTCGGCTAGTGAAGCCGTGACGACCGTGTAGCGGCGCCACAACTCGCCTGAACGGCTCAGACAAGTGGCGCCGCGATGCGGCGGGGAAGAGGCTCGGTTCGGCTGAACTCATTCGAACCTGATAAGGTTTGAATAAATTGAGATTAAAAGCCTTAGCTTGTAAAGAACTCAAACAAGCGGCGTTGCGGTGGCGGTGTGGATCTCCCCTCTCCCCACGTCCCCCCCCTCGCCGTCACCCCGGCGAAGGCCGGGGCCTATGCCTTTCTCTTCGTCTCGTGTTACATCCCCCGCCACTCCCGGCTCGTCATACCGGCGCAAGCCGGTATCCATTTTCTTCGCTTTAGCTTGATTGAACCACCAGCTATGCTGGTGGGGGGCGTTCTTAGCTTTAGCTTTAAGCAAAAGCAACCCCCGAATGC
>JAITVE010000284.1 GCA_031285975.1 Candidatus Adiutrix sp.
CTGAAATTAACCGTTGTACGCCAAGGATTAGAAGAAAATTTCACCGTCAACCCCATCCGCGTGGACAGCAAAGACCTGTTCGGCGACGCGGTGACCTATTATGACCCCGGTTTCAGCCACCGCATGAAGCCGGTCATCGCCAAAGTCGCGCCGGGCCAGCCCGCCGAAGAGGCCGGGCTGGAAGCCGGGGACGTGATTCTCTTCATCGGCGGCCGGCCCACGCCGGACTGGCAGGACGTGCTCATGGCCATCCAGGGCCCGCCCGAAGAACGGGACTCCACCACCCCCAAAGCCGTGCGCCCCCTGGTTTTTGAAGTGGAACGCCAGGGCCGAACCATGACCCTGGAAGTGACCCCGAAACTGAACCCCGGCTTCAACACCGACGGCGACACCACCTTCACCCCCATGGTGGGCATGGAATCCCGCCCCGAAGTGCTGACCGAGAAGGTGGGCCTGATCCGCGCCGCCGGAATGGGCATTGAAGAGGCGGGCCGCATGATCGGCCTGACGCTCCTGTCCGTGCAGAAACTCCTCAGCGGCCAGGTCTCGGCCAAAACCCTGGGCGGGCCCATCCTCATCGCCGAAGTGGCGGGCGACCGGGCCCGGGCCGGGCTGACCCCCTTCCTGAACCTGGCGGCCTTCATCAGCATCAACCTGGGCATCCTGAACCTCTTGCCCATCCCCATGCTGGACGGCGGGCAGCTGGTTTTCTTCCTCCTGGAAGCCATCCGCCGCAAACCCCTGAGCAGCCGCTTCCGCGAAATAGCCCAGTGGACGGGCGCCGCCCTCCTGGGCCTTTTGATGGTCACCGTTTTCTACAACGACATCGCCCGCCTGGTGACCCGTATGCGCACCAAAACCGAGGTGCAGACCATAGAGACCACCGCCCCGGCCCGGCCCGCGCCGCCCGTGGCCGCAGATACGCCGTAAGCGGGGCGGCTTGGCATAAAAAAAACCGTCCCGGTGGACGGTTTTTTTATGCGGCAGGCTTGCGAAAGGATACGCCACTCCGGGCTCAGTGGGCGGACAGCCCCACCAGATAGTCGTGGGTCGTCGGCGGCACCATGCCTTCCAGGGTGTTCCAGTCCCGCTCTTCCAGCAACTGGCGCACCAGGGAGGCGCTGATGGCCCGGCCGTCTTTCTCGGCTCTGGGTATTTCGTGAACCTCCACGCCCATGGGGGGCAGGATGCGCTTCATGGTTTCGTTATACTGCCGGGTGACGTTGCAGTAGGGCTCTTCGCCGATGAACCGGCGGGTGATGTTCAGGGCCGGGGCGATGACCGCGCCGAAGAGGGCCAGGTCGTTGGTGGTGTCCACCTTTTCGGCGGTCAGTTGCGTTTTGGCGAAATATTCCGGGAAGGTGCGGCTGGAAATAATGAAATTGCCGCTGGAAACCACTTTCACCCGGTCGTTCAAATGGGCCACGCCCTTTTTGATCATCTTGATGCGGTCGGTCAGCTTGAAATCGGAGCGATCCTCCTCGACCACGAAAATATACAGGCGGTCAACCTCTTCCAGGGCCTTTTCAATGAGATAGCGGTGCCCGAGGGTGAAGGGGTTGCAGTTCATGATGATGGCCCCGATGCTCCCCTCGCCCTTGAAGCCCCTGAGCTTCACCTCCTCAATCCAGGTGTGCAATTGCGCCTCTTGGGCGGTGAGGTTGTGAATCCAGCGTTTGAAATAGTCGTAGGAATATTGCATGGTTTTACGGCGATCCAGGGGCTCGCGGTTCAACCGGCCGACAAAGCTGTCGTACATGACCGCGGCCATGGCCTTGTAGCCTTTGCGGCTGGTATGCACCTTGTCGATGAAAATTTCGCCCATGGGATGGGGGCGGTTGAGACAGGGCAGCAAATCATAGCAGCGGCAGCCGGCGGCGGTCAGGTCGGCCAGAAGGGGGCTGGGAACATATCGGGCCGGCGGCACGAAGTCGTTCAGGACGACGGCCCCGGCCTGGTTCCGGGCGGAGGCCAGGAGGCCCTGATAATAGTTGCTCTGCAACAGTTTTTCCCAGCGCGAAGGCGTACTCAGCGCATAGATCAGGTGGGTGAGGAAAAAAGCGAACTCAACGCCCCGCTCCCGGCACATCAGGTCGAGGTTTTTGATGAGCGCCCCATCGTAATCGTTCCAGGGCAGGCCCATCAGAATGACGATATCGCCTTTTTTCAGGGGCAGATAGGGAATCTGCAGAGCGTGCAAGTCCAAAAAGGCGCCCCGGGTGCCGTAGTTGACCACGGCAAATTCGCCCGGGCTTTTGCTGTTGCAAATCTCCTGCAAATAGGCCGAGATGGTGCCGTCGTCTTCACAGAAAGAGCCGTACACCGTGGATGACCCCAAGAGGTAAATGGTTCTCTCCGCTTTTTCAGGCACGCCCGGCGTGAAGCGGATTCCGTCCGTGACATTGACATACCGGCTTTTATAATCGGCGGTGAACAGGGAGCCGTTTTTGATGACGGTTCCCGGCCCCTGGCAAACCTCGGCCAGATATTCGCGGGAAAAATGGGGAATATCGCCAAAGCATTGCAAGACCGGCGGCAGCCCGGACAGAATCAAGTCCATGCGGTATTTTGTATCGTCCTCAAAACTGAACTTTACTGGGGGGGGGGTCATAATAACTCCGTCATCACTCGATAATATTGGTTGAACGGTCTGCCTCTGGAAACGGCCTGGAGCTCAAAAAGCGCCTGCCAAAATAGGAAGCAAAATAAGGGCCAAAAACTAACAGCCGCGTTGAAGCGGCTGTTTTAGGGTGATCTTATTTGGAAAAATCGTTCTGCCTCCACCGGAATGACGAGGAGGGAGAGGCGGCGATTTACACGTACACCGGCTTCATCAGCCGAAAGCCAGCCAGGCTGTGGGGCTCGCGGGTGGTGCTCTGGGGCGGCAGGGCGAGGATGAGGCTGGCCGTGTGGGCGGCCAGGTTCCGGGCCTCGCCCAGATTGAGGCGGCCCGTGGGCATGACCGGGGCGGCTTTTTTGGCGGGGACGGAAGTGTTTTTCGTGCTGAGGGTGCGGCGGTCGCCCCGCTGCTCAAGGGCTTTCTGCTGCCCGTCGGCGCTGGTTTGCGGCTCCGGGGGCCGGTACTCGGGCCGTTCATAGTGCGGCCCGAGTTTGCCCAAGCTGTTGTAATTGTTACTGGAAACCTGCATAATTTCCTATTGCCTCACACCGTGCCCTATCGTTGCGTCAGCATCACATCAAACGTAGTCGCCGCGCCGGAACTTCATGGCTTCCACCGTGGCCAGCACGGCGGCCTCGTTGGACATGCCCTTCAGCGGGTCGCCCTCCGGCAGGCTGCGGCTGAGTTCGGACAAGCGCCCGGCAGTCTGTTCCAGGTCGGCGGCCAGGGGCTCAATGTCCTTGAGGCTTTTGGCGGGGTTTCCCAGAGCGTCGGCATACTGCTCCATTTTGTCCAAAGTGCTCTCCAGCTGGCGGCCGACTTTGGCGCTTTTGTCCAGCCCGCCAGTGGCCATAATCAGCCCCACCAGCGCGTTGTTCTCCAGGCCGCCCACCGCCTGCGGGCCGCTGTCCCCAGCCGGGGTCGCGGAGGGGCTCTTCTGTTCCTCCAAAAGCTTGGAAAAGCCCCGGTCTTCCTTGGGGTCAGGCCCGGCGGCCTTTTTATTGGCAATTTGCTCTAAATAATCCGTCGCGTTAATTTTCATGGCAGCCCTCTCAACTTCGCCGCAGTTGCCCCGCCCCAAAGAGCCGGGGTTCGTTGCCGCTTATTAAGCAAGAGCCGGGCCAACGCAAATTTTACCTAAGTTGTTGATTTTACAAAGGGCGCCGCTACCCATTCAGCCGCCAGCCAGGCAATAGTTGCCGGGTGGGCGGTAAAAATGGGCGGGCGGCGGCTTCACCGGCGACTGACAGCGAGCAAGCGGGGCCGAAAAAGATATGGCCGCCAGCGCCGATTTATGCTTAAATAATGATACATTTGTCCGTTGCTCGGGGAGGAATTGTGCCGCTGTCACCGATGAGTATACTGAAAAATTTGGCGAAGGGATTTGGGCAGTTTCTGGCTGTCCCGGCGGTTCTGTGCTGCCTCGCAACCGCTGGCCCGGCCCTGGCCGCCGACAGCCCGGTAATTCTGGAAGTGCCGCTGCCCGCCGAGGACGGCTCTGAAGCCAACCACCCGTCAGGTTCCGGCGGCCAGGTTTCGGGCATTTATGACCGCTCCCTGCGCCGCTATTTTCGAAACGGCGCGTTCAGTTCCGTCCTGGCCGGGCGCTATCTGGACGAGGCCCCGGCCCGCCGGGCCGCCGAGCGGTTCCGCGCCCGGGGGCTGGCCTCCTTCGTGCTGAAAAAACAGGTGGCCGAGCGCCGCGTTTTCGGCAGCGAGCCGGTGGGGGATTTTTACGTGGTCATGGTGGGCCTTTTCGGCCGCAACGGGGACGCGGACATTCTGGGGCAGCGGCTGAAAGCTGAAAACCAGCTTCCCGCCTACCGGGTGCTGCCGGTGGACGACCCCGGTGAGCAGACCGCCACCGAAGCCCAGAACGCCGGTCTTTACGCCCGGCTGTCAAAGGTCGGGCGCGCCGCCGAACAGCAGGCCTCCCGCCCGCTGAGCCCAGACTCCCCGGCGGTCAGCGGCCAGGCCTTCAAAAAGCGCGTCTACGGCCGCTTTGTCGGCAGCTACCGCGACCTGCGCGAGGCCCAGCAGCAGGCCGAGCGGCTCACCGCCGGGGGCTGGCCCGCCTCGGTGGAGCGGGAAGGCTCGGGCGCGGCGGCCTGGTTCCGGGTCTACCTGGCCCCCTCCGAAGACAAGATGGACTGGAAAGCCAACCCCGGCGCCCTGGCCGAGGCCCGCAGTTCCGCCGCCAGCCAGCCGGGCCTTTTCATGCTGGTGGATATGTCCCAGGTGCGTGGCGACGTCAACCGCCCCCAGCCCGCTGAAGACCGGGTAGACGCCTCCGCCTGCGCCGGTTTTTCCGAAGCCGGCCGCCTGGGGGGCGGTCTGCGCCGCACCCTGATTTACATCCCCGACACCTCCTACACCGCCGCCCTGATCCCCATGGGAGTCCAAACCGCCAAGGGGCTGCGCAACATTCCGGGCCGCATCAAAAACTGGTGGGACGAAAAACCCGGCCCTGCCCGCCCCGCCCTCTACGGCCCCGCCATTTTCAACCGCCCGGAAATGGAAAAAGCCATCGGCAAACTCAAATCGGAAGAAGGCCAAGTCTCCCTGGCCCTGGGCCTGACGGAAGTCGCCGCGCAGCTCTACACCGTGCCCGGCCGCAAAATGGTGCTGGTTTTTTCCGAATTCCTGGGCGACGACCGCCCCGAAGACGTGCAGGCCGCCCTGAGCCGCCTGCAAAAAGAATTCGGCTCGTCCCTGGAAATAGTCTTCATCTACGGCGACACCAACGCCGACGGCCTCGCCCTCGCCAACTCCCTGGCCCGGCAAACCAACGCCCGCGCCTGGGATGGCTGTATGCTCCTCAACAACAACGCCTATTTCGAGCGCTACATTAAAACGATTTTCAGATAGGCAGGGTGCAATGTTTGTTGTGTTCAAACATAGCACCACGTGGCTATCAACCCTCAATCAACGTAGCAAGGGGTTCAGCAAAAAAATGCTGAACCCCTTGCTATTATTGGATATGGCAGTGTGAATCTAACCGACAGCCACGTCTCAGCATCTCAACTGTTGGTATCTCACACTCCGCAGACTTGGCAACTGCCCGTTTCGCAGGTGAGCATGGTGTTGTCTTTGGCGGGGCCGTCTTTGTCCCAGAAGG
>JAITVE010000240.1 GCA_031285975.1 Candidatus Adiutrix sp.
TGACCCAAGCCAACCCAGCAGATGCGGGAAGGCAGGCCCTGAAAGCTGATGCGTTCGCGGGCCATATCCAGCCAGTTGTGCAGGTGCTTGTCGCCGGGGATGAGTTCCTTCACCTTAGCGTCGGTTTTGAAAATGTCCTCGCCCTCGCCGGACAGGGCCGCCCAGCGGAAGGGGCCGACGCCCCGGCAGAACATGGGCCGGATGTAGGCCGGGACAAAGCCGGGGAAGTCGAAGGCGTTTTCCACGCCCTCGTCCTTGGCCATCTGGCGGATGTTGTTGCCATAGTCGAAGGTGGGCACGCCCATTTTCTGAAAATCCAGCATGGCCTGGACGTGCTTGGCAATGGACTGCTTGGCGGCTTTGGCGGTGCCCTCGGGGTCGCTCAAAGCTTTTTTGCCGTACTCCTCCCAGGTCATGCCCAGGGGCAGGTAGCCGTGGAGAGGGTCGTGGGCGCTGGTCTGGTCGGTCAACAGGTCGGGCTTCACGCCGCGTTTCACCAGTTCCGGCAGAATCTCGGCCGCGTTGCCGCAGAGGGCGATGGAGACAGCCTTGCCTTCGGCGGTGTAGCGTTTCAGGCGGGCGACGGCGTCGTCCAAATCCTTGGCCTGCTCGTCAACATATTTGGTGCGCATACGGAAGTCGATGCGGCTCTGCTGGCATTCGATGTTCAGCGAAGAGGCCCCGGCCAGGGAGGCGGCCAAAGGCTGGGCCCCGCTCATGCCGCCCAAACCGGCGGTGAGCACCCAGCGGCCCTTGAGGTCGCCATTGTAGTGCTGGCGGCCGGCCTCCACAAAGGTTTCATAGGTGCCCTGGACGATGCCCTGGCTGCCGATGTAAATCCAGCTTCCGGCGGTCATCTGGCCATACATTGCCAGGCCCTTAGCGTCCAGTTCGTTGAAATGCTCCCAGGTGGCCCACTTGGGCACCAGGTTGGAGTTGGCTATGAGCACGCGGGGGGCGTTTTCGTGGGTTTTGAAAACGCCGACGGGCTTGCCGGACTGGATGAGGAGGGTTTCGTCTTTTTCCAGCTCGGTCAGGGATTTGACAATCTGGTCATAGCATTCCCAGTTGCGGGCCGCCCGGCCTATGCCGCCGTAGACCACCAGTTCCTTGGGGTTCTCGGCCACGTCCGGGTCGAGGTTGTTCATCAGCATCCTGAGGGGGGCTTCGGTGAGCCAGTTTTTGGCAGTCAATTTGCTGCCGCGGGGGGCGCGGATTTCAACATCGCGGTACATTGTTCCAGCCATAATTCATACTCCTGGTAAGCCGCAACCCCAGCGCGCTTAACGTATTGGGGTCGGTTCTGATAATAAGGGAAAACGTGCGAAACCGTGGCTTCGCCCCGTGCGGGACTTCTGATGACGTTTTCACTATAGCATGACTCGACATGTATATACAACATAAATTTTCGCGGCGGGTGTGTTTCTCCAAAATCGCCCAGTCAGCTAAAAAAGGCTTTCTTTTTTTTCTGATTTGAGCTATCCTAGCCGAAGTGGTATATACATGTACATCTGATTCGAAATCGCGCTCTCACCGTATCTTTATAAGGAGCTGGCTATGACGCGGAAAACAATCATCCTGGGAGTCATCGGGGCCGACGTCCACGCCGTGGGCAACAAAATCCTGGCCTATGCTTTCGAGGAAGCCGGATTCAAGGTCATCAACCTGGGGGTCATGACCTCCCAGAAAGACTTCATCGACGCCGCCGTGGAAGCCGACGCCCAGGTTATCGCGGTGTCCTCCCTCTACGGCCACGGCGAACTCGACTGCCGGGGCTTGAAGGAAAAGTGCCTGGAAGCGGGCCTGAACAGCGTTCTGCTCTACGCCGGGGGCAACCTTGTGGTGGGCAAAGCCGACTTCACCGATGTGGAGCGCACCTTTAAGGACATGGGCTTCAACCGCGTCTACCCCCCCGGCACCCCGCCGGAAACCACCATCGCCGACCTGAAAAGCGACCTGTCGGCCTGAGGCACGCCAGCCATGCGCGTCATCCTCGCGGCCGATGTGGGCAGCACTTTCACCAAGCTCACGGCCATAGACATCCAGGCCCGCCGTGTCATCGGCAGCGCCAAATCTTTCACCACCATTGAAACCAATGTGATGGAAGGTTTTCACCATGCCGAGGCTGAACTGGCGAAGCAGTGCGGCCCGCTCACGTTTGAGAAACGGCTGGCCTCCAGTTCCGCCGCCGGGGGCTTGAAAATGGTGGCCGTGGGCCTGGTGCCGGACTTGACCGTGCAGGCCGCCCGCCTGGCCTCGGCCAACGCGGGGGCCAAAATCCTCAAGACCTACGCCTACGAACTGAGCCGGGACGAAGTGGCCGAAATCGTGAGCTTAGGGCCGGACATGCTGCTGCTTTCCGGCGGCATTGACGGCGGCAATAAGGACGTTATCCTCCACAACGCCCGGCTGCTGGCCGCCTCCGGTTTGCGCTGCTCCCTGGTGGCGGCCGGGAACAAGAGCGCGGCGGACGACCTTAAGGCCATTCTCAAAGATTTCGGGGAAGTGATTTTTTGCGCCAATGTCATGCCGGAAATCAACCGGCTGGACATCGAGCCCGCCAAACGGGCTATCCGCGACCTGTTCATCAAAAACATCATCACTGCCAAGGGGTTGGACGAATTGCAGGCCACCCTGGACGCGGACATCATCCCCACGCCGCTCTCTGTTTTGGACGCGGCGGCCTTGCTCAGCAAGGGCACCAAAACCGTGCCCGGCCTGGGCGAACTGATGGTCTTTGACGTGGGCGGCGCCACCACGGACGTGTATTCCATGAGCGAGGGCCTGCCCACCCGCAGCAACGTTTTTCTGCGCGGCTTCCGCCAGCCCTTCGCCAAGCGCACCGTGGAGGGCGACCTGGGGCTGCGCTACAGCATGGCCTCCCTCACGGAAGCCGCCGGGGGGCCGGAGGAAGTGGCCGGGCGCGCCGGGGTTTCCGAAGCTGAAGTGGAAGCCTGGCTCGCCGCCGCCCGCCAGACGCCGGACATGCTGCCCGAGGCGGGCTCCGGCGGCAAAGAGATTGACGAAGCCCTGGCCGCCCTGGCCGTGAAAATCGGCATGGAGCGCCACTGCGGCTCGGTGGAGGCCGTGTATACCAGCACCGGCCAGGCCTGGGCCCAGACCGGGAAGGACTTGAGCAACGTGGCCTGCGTCATCGGCACCG
>JAITVE010000365.1 GCA_031285975.1 Candidatus Adiutrix sp.
CCTGACCCCGGCCAACGCCCGCCGCTGTATGCTCTGCACCGACGACCGCGAAGCCGCCGACATCCTGGCCAACGGGCACCTCAACCGCAGCCTGCGCCAGTGCGTGGCCGAAGGGGTCGATCCGCTTCTGGCCGTCACCCTGGGCACCCTCAACGCCGCCGAGTGTTACCGCCTGCACAATAAAGGGGCCATCGCCCCGGGCCGGGACGCCGACCTGGCCATTGTCGCCGACCTGAAAGATTTCGAAGTCACCCGCGTTTTCACCGCCGGGCGGGAAGTGGCCCGCAACGGCCAAATGCTCTCCGCGCCCCAGGATATCGATTCCGACAAAGTGCGGCACACCGTCTATCTCTCTAAAGTGACGGAGGCCAGCTTCCGGCTGCCCCTGCGCTGCGGCACGGTGCGGGCCATCGGCCTGATCCCCAACAGCGTCCTGACCAAAAATCTCACCCTCACCGTCAACCGCGACCCGAATGGCGATTTTGACCCGCGCCTCAACCCCGGCCTGAACAAGCTGGCCGTCATTGAGCGGCACCGGGCCAGCGGCCGCATCGGCCTGGGCATTTTAGAGGGCTATGGCCTGAAAAACGGGGCCCTGGCCGTCACCGTGGCCCACGATTCCCACAACCTGGTGGTGGCCGGGGACAACGACGCCGACATGCTGGCCGCCGTGAAGGACGTGAAAAAAATCGGCGGCGGTTTTTCCCTCTGCGGCGGCGGCCAGGTGCTGGCCAACCTGCCGCTGCCCGTGGCCGGGCTCATGAGCGACCGCCCGGCGGAAGAAGTCGCCGCCGCCCTGGAGCGCCTGATTGAGACCGCCCGCCGCGAACTGGGCCTGCCGGACAGCTTCAATCCGCTCATGAAGCTGGTTTTCCTGACCCTGCCGGTAATCCCGGAGCTGAAGCTGACCTGCAACGGGCTGTTTGACGTGAGCAGCTTTTCCCTGGTGGATATCTGCAAAGATTAGGGCCGGGGCTTGCGCATCAATCCCTTTCCGGCGCCCCGGCGAAGGCCGGGGCCCATGCCTTTCTCTTCGCGGCTTGTCGCCACACTCTCCATGCCCCCACCGCCGTCATTCCTGCGGAGGCAGGAATCCATTTCCAGAGCCGCAGGATGTTGCCAGCCTCTCCGCCGTCCCAATCAAAAAAAGCCCGGCGACCGCTTGTGGAAGCTGTCGCCGGGGAAGGGGTTGGGGTGGAGGATAGAGCCTGAGAGGCTCCTTCGGCCAGCTTCAAGGGTGCGCAAACCGGCCGAAATCTTCAGAAAATTTTTGCGGCGCGAGGCATATAATTATATGCCATAGATATATTATTAATAAGATTATCGCACTTTATTGCTATAGTCAAGCGTAATTATATATACTTTATGTGGCGCCGCTTCTCCTTTTCCGCCCCAGATAGAGTGTAGAAATGCCAAAAGCCCCCATGCCGGGGGCTTTTGCGTGAAGATGAGGCTGCGTTATTGCTTCAGGTCAAGCTCGGGTGAAGAATCACCGTAAGCTTTTATTACTTGAACAGTCTGCTGTGGGAACCGATGCGGACAAGCCAGAGAGCATCATCACTGGGTTTGCTATAAATCAGCAGCAAGTCCGGTTTGATATGGCACTCCCGATGGCCTTTCCAGTCGCCGACCAGTTCATGGTCTCGGTATCGCTCCGGCAACGGCTGGTCAGCGGCCAGGAGGCTCACTGCGGTCATGAGCGCAGTGTCCAGGGCGGGAGCTTGGCGGGGATTGGCCCGTGCCGCCTTGAAGTCCGCTTTAAACTGACCGGCACGTTTAATCGTCCGCATTCAGGTCAGCCATAAGCGCTTCAACGCTGGTGAAAGATTTGCCGCCGCCGGAAGCCAGTTCCGCCATCGCCGCCAGAGTTTCCTTATTGGGCACCTTGACCTCGAAAGGCAGCCGCTTTTCATTGGCAACCCTCCGCATCAAAAGACGTATGGCATCGGACACGGAAAGACCCATCGCCGCCAGAGCTTCGGTGGCCATAGCCTTGGTCGCAGGGTCGATTCTGGCCCGGACGTAGCTGTCGTGACTTTGAGTCATATTGCACCTCCATATAAATTGTAGTCCTATGTGGACTACAAGTCAAGGGCTATAGCTCGGCTTCGTTAGGCTCGGCGACAACCTCCGGCAGAGGCGGCAAGGTGGCTTTGACCAGGGCTATTTCATCGGCTTTGGAGGACACCAGGCCGTTTAAGCGGGCCAGGCGCAGGTTCTCGTAGATGCGGCGGATGGCCGGGCCCTGGGGGAGGCCCAGGCTTATCAGGTCGCGGCCGTTTAAGAGGGGCTTCAGGCTGCGGTAGGTGGTGAGGAAGGCCGCCCCGGCCTGGGACAGTTCCTCGTTCTCCGTTTTGGCCATAATGAACAGGATGGTGGCCCAGCTCAGGCCGTTGAACAGGCTGAAACTCTCGCCGGGGGGGAAGGGGCGGAGGGCTTTTTTGAAGCGCGACAAAACATCGTCCGCCCTCGGCCGTTCTTCGGTGAGGATCAAGGCCTCTTTTTTCTTCAGGCTCAGGGAGGCCGCCAGTTCCTCCAGCTCGCGCGGCTTGAGGCGGTCGGTGAGGGCCATCAGGTAGACGAACCAGGCCTGAGGCAGCTTTTCGGGAAAGGTCAGCGCCAGCCAGTCCCGCACCCGGCGCACCCGGTTGAATATTTTGCTGTGCAGGGGCCGCAGGGCGATTTTGGGGTGGACGTATGGGAGCAGGCCAAAATCGTTGAGCCGCTTGATGGCCGGGCCGGGGTCGTCCTCGCTGAGAATGAGCTTCAGTTCGTTCAAGAGCCGGTGGCGGTCGATGCTGGTGAGGAAATTGTTCCGCACCGCGCCCTCCAAAAGGTTGGCGGCCATTTTGCTGATTTTGAAGCCCAGCCGGGCCTCGAAGCGCACGGCCCGGAAGGCGCGGGTGGGGTCTTCGACAAAGCTGAGGTTGTGCAGCACCCGGATGTAGCCGTCCTTGATGTCCTGGTAGCCCCGGTAAAAATCCATCAGTTCGCCGAAGGTGGCCGGGTTGAGGGACACGGCCAGGCTGTTGATGGTGAAGTCGCGGCGGTAGAGATCCAGGCGCAGGGTGCCGGCCTGCACGTCCGGCAGGGCACCGGGCTGCGAATACGATTCCCGCCGGGTGGTGGAAATGTCCAGCACATAGCCGTCGGCGGTTTCCAGGGTGGCGGTCAGAAAGCGCGGGTGGCGGACGACCTTGGTGATTTTGTGGGCCCGGGCGGCGCGGGCCACGAAATCGTTGATTTCGCCGTCCATGGTCAAATCCATGTCGTGGCAGCTGTTGCGCATGATGAGGTCGCGCACGCAGCCGCCCACGGCGTAGAGGTTCACCCCGGCCTGCTCGGCCAGGTAGCCCAGCTTGCGCAGCAAATCCAACTGGCCGGGCTCCATAATTTCGCGCATCAGGGCCGATAGGTTGCGGCGGCCGGCCTCCGGGCGGGGGGCGGCGGAATCGGCTAAACCCGCGCCGCCGGCCCCGGCCAGAACTTGCAACAGATCGGTGCGGGTGATGACCCCCACGGCCAGGCCGTTTTCCACCACCGGCAGCACCCGCTGCTTGCGGTCAACAATGATTTCCTTCACCTCCATGAAGCTGGCCTCCGGGGGGACGGAGATGAATTCCGAGTTCATGAAGGCGCTGACCGGGTAGTCCAACAGGCCGTGGTACAGGGCCTTGGAGGTGTTGTGCTCGGAGATGAAGCCCACCGTCCGGCCCTGGCGGTCAACCACCAGCAGGACGTTGATGCTGAACTTTATCATAATTTCGCGGGCTTCGCTCAGGGTTTGGCTCTCGCTCACGGTGATGGGGGGGTAGACCATGAGGGTGCGGGCCAGGTAAAAGGCCCCGAGGGCCTCGCCCAGCACTTCGTCCAGCTTTTTGCGGGCCTCGTTTAAACTCATGTTTTTGACGCTGGCGGCGGCCGCCGAGGGGTGCCCGCCGCCGCCGAACTCGCGGGCGATGCGGGCCGCGTCCACCGCGCTCTGGCGGGAGCGGATGACCAGCTGCACCTTGTTGTCCATGCCCACCAGCACGAAGAGGGTGGACAGGCCCATGATTTCCATCATCTTATGGGCCAGCACGGCCACGTCGTCCACATAATGCTCGGTCTGGGCGGTGGCGATGACGATGCTCAGGCCCCGGGCCTGGCGGGTTTCGGCGGAGTCGATGAGGCTGCTCAAGAGGGCCAGCTGGTCGGTGGTCATTTCCCGCACTGTGAGCTGCGAGACCACCCCCAAGTCGGCCCCCCGGCGCAAAAGCTCGGCCCCGGCCAGGTAGTCGCGGGCGGTGGTGGAACTGAAGGTGAAGGAGCCGGTGTCTTCGTAAAGGCCCACGGCCATCATGGTGGCTTCGTCCTGGGCCAGTTCCAGGCCGCAGTCGTTGATAAGCTCGGTCAGGAGAGTCACCGTGGCCCCCACGGGCTCCACCACTTCCACGGTGCCCGCCATGTCGCCGGGCGCGTCCACGTGGTGGTCGTAGATGTGAATGTCCAAATCGGGGTTGTTCAGCACGGCCCGCACTTCGCCCAAGCGGCCCGGCTGGCGGGTATCCACCACCACCAGGCGGCCCACCTGGCTGAGGTCAACGTCCTTGACCTTGGCCGGTTCCAGAAGGTGGATGAGGGACTGGATGAAAAAATGCCGCAAATTTTTCTCCGAGCCGCCGGGGAACACCAGCAGCGCCTCGGGATACAGCTTGCGGGCGGCCACCATGGAGCCCACCGCGTCGTAGTCGGGATTGAAATGGGTGGTGATGATGGTGAGGGGCCGTTTTAGCTCTATTTTTTTGTCGCTCATTTACTTGTATCCGCCCTGGGATGGAACTGACGGTGCACCCGGCCGAGACGGCCAGCCCCGACTTTGATATAAATTTCGGTGGTGGCCAGGCTGGCGTGGCCCAGCATCATCTGCACGGCCCGGAGGTCGGCCCCGCCCTCCACTAAATGGGTGGCGAAGGAATGCCTGAGCACGTGGGGGGTGACGCCCTCCAGCCCCAGCTGCCCGGCGTATTCCCCCAGAACGCGCCAAAAATATTGCCGGGAGAGCCGCCCGCCCCGCTTATTGAGAAACACCAGCCCGCCGCTTTTGGGCCCGGCCAAATGGGGGCGGGCCTGGCGGAAATATTCGGCCAAAAGGTTCGCCGCCACTTCGCCCATGGGGGCCAGGCGCTCTTTGTCCCCCTTGCCGCGCACTCGCAGGAAGGAATCTTCCAGGTTGACCTGCGAGAGCGTTAAATCCAAAAGTTCCGAGACCCGCAGCCCGGCGGAATACATCAGCTCAAACATGGTTCGGTTGCGCAGGCCCAGGGGGGTGTCGGTTTCCGGGGCCTCCACCAGGCGGCGCACTTCTTCTGTGCCCAGGGCCTTGGGCAGGGACTGGGGCAGCTTGGGGCTCTCAAAATTGTGGGCCGGGCTCTGCTCCACAATCTTTTCATCCTCCAAAAAGCGGAAAAAGGCCCGGATGGCCGACAGGGCCCGCGCCCGGCTGCGGGGGGCCAGGGTATCGGCGAGTTCCAGCAGATAGGCCATCAGGCGGCCCCGGTCAACCCGCTCCCAGCCATTGATATCCCGCGTTGCCAGCCAGGTGAGGAAGGCCGTCAAGTCCCGCCCATAGGCCGCGATAGTGTGGCCCGAGAGATTCCGCTCCACGCGCAAATGCCCCAGATAGAGATCCAGGGCGTTTTCAAAAGCGGCCGGGAGGGCTGGCAACAGGTCGTTTTTCATTCCGGGTTCCGCTCCTTGGCGAGATACTGCGTTTATTGTATAATACGGGTGATTTTTGTCAATGTAAGGTTCTATCAATGAAAAATATTTGCGGAGAGGCTTTGACTCCCATAGAATTTGACGCGCTCTGCCGGGAACGGGCCGCCGTTCTCGCCGGGACGGACGAGGCCGGGCGCGGCCCCCTGGCCGGGCCGGTGGTGGCCGCCGCCGTTATTTTAGACCCGGCGGCGGAATATCCCGGCTTGGGCGATTCCAAAAAACTGAGCGCCGCGGCCCGGGATAAAGCCTATGACCTCATCGCGGAGCGGGCCGTCAGTTGGGCCTGGGCGGCCATCGAGGCCCCGGAAGTTGACCGGCTGAACCCGCTGCGGGCGGCTCTTTTGGCCATGCGCCGGGCCGTGGAGGGGTTGAGCCTTAGCCCCGCTTTGGTGCTGGTGGACGGCAACCAGCGGCCCGAACTGGACGTGCCGCTCCAGACCGTGGTGAAGGGCGACGCGAAATCCCTGTGCATCGGCGCGGCTTCCATCATGGCCAAAGTGACCCGCGACCGCCTGATGCTGGCCTGGCACGCGGAGTACCCCATGTATGGCTTCGACAAGCACAAGGGCTACGGCACCGCCGAGCACTTGGCGGCCCTGCGGCTCCACGGCCCCTGCCCGGCCCACCGCCGCAGTTTTAGGGGCGTTCTGCCGGAACCTCTCATTCAGGGCGGTTTTGATTTTACGGAGGAAAGCCGTGGCCGATAAACGCCACGCCCTCGGGCGGCGCGGCGAAGACCTGGCCGCCCGCCACCTGGAAAAGCTGGGCTACACCGTGTTCGGCCGCAATGTGACCAACCGGGTCGGCGAGTTGGACGTGGTGGCCCTGGACGGCCGCACCGTGGTGGCGGTGGAGGTCAAAACCCGCTCCAGCGCCGCCCGGCGGCCCCGCGAGGCTGTGGACGCGCGCAAGCAGCACAAGCTGACCCTCACCGCCGCCCTGTTCCTGCAAACCCAGGGCTGGTCGGAGCGGCCCCTGCGTTTCGACGTTATTGAAGTGCTCTGCCCGCCCGGCGGCGCGCCCATCATCAACCACTTGCAAAGCGCCTTTGAGGCGACCACATGGTGAATATGCCGGTGAAGAATGTAGATATATATAATGGTGCCGAAACCGAGGCGGGCGATTCGCGCCCCGCGCCGGGCCTGTATCTGGCCCCCAGCCCCCTGGGCAATTTGGGGGATTTGACGCTCCGGGTCATCGAGGCCCTG
>JAITVE010000394.1 GCA_031285975.1 Candidatus Adiutrix sp.
CCGGCGACTCCAGCGCCAACGTGGGCGTGAACCAGGATATTATCGACAACCCGCGCCTGTTGGCCTCCGGCCGCATTGATTCCGACGGCGTGCGCGAACCCGGCGACAAAGCCAACGCCCTGGACATGGCCGACCTCAAAGACCAGCGCTACAGCTTCTACAACCTCAGCACGGCCACCTTAGGCACGGCCTTCACCACTTTTTACGCCGACATCGGCAGCACCAACCGCAACATCACCACGGAACACGATTTCGTGGCCACCGTGCTGGACGAAATGTACAGCAAGCAGGACAGCCTGGCCGGGGTCAACCTCGACGAAGAGCTCTCCGACGTCCTGCGCTACCAATACATGTACCAGGCCTCGGCCAAAATGGTCTCCACTATCGATACCATGATGGAAACCCTCTTGGCCATGAGATAAGGCCCGCTGCCGTCATACCGGCGAAGGCCGGTATCCATGCCTTTCCTGGTTTGCCCTGGCAAACCAGAAGCGTCTCTTGAATTTGCGCCCCACTTGTGGCATTATTGCAAACGTAAATGACCGCGCACTAAATTTCGCTGGCGTGGCTCAATGGTAGAGCACCTGATTTGTAATCAGGCGGTTGCGGGTTCGATTCCCATCGCCAGCTCCAGTAGCAGCAGGGGGTTCAGGCTTATAAAGTTTGAACCCCCTGGCTTTTGCCTACGCTATGCCTACGCAAGTGCGCGTCTCCTGCGCAAAGCATCTACTCATCTATTCTCTTTTGACAGCCTAATAAAAAGCGCGGTCGCCGCCAGTGTGGACGGCTACGGCTGTGCTGTGTCCGCACCCATGGTGCGTCAGGGCACCGTAGCGGCCGCCACCTTTGTGAAAACGGCGGTCTCCCCTTCTACCCCTCCCCTCCGGAGGCGAACCAAAGTTCCCAGCGCCCCTGACCCCGTGTGGGTCCTTCCGGCCCCTTATTTGAGCCTGACGGGCAAACGACCCCGCGCCTCGCGCCTACTTGATGGAAAAAATCTGCGGAAAAATGGAAACTTAGGCCTCCCCAGTCAGGCCGTAACGAGAGAGGTGTACCATGTCTGACGGCAAGCCCGATTACAAGGAACTGGTCGAAGCGCGGGTGCTGGAAGAAGCGGCCGGGCAGGAACCGGCGGCCCCCGAAGCGGCCAAGCTGCCCATTAATTTCATCCTGGATTGCCTTCGCCATAACCGCCTCGGCGACGCCACCCTCTATGCAGCTCTGCACCGGGGCCGGTTCGTTTTCGTCCACCTTTGGGCCCGGTGGCTTCGGTTCAACGGCCAGCACCTGGAAGAGGATATCAACAGCAGCCGGGCACTGGCGGCTGTCGAGCGGGTATGTGAGGAATACCAACGCATTTTTGAGGAAGTCGGGGAGGCCAAAGACCCTGATTCCGACCTGGCCAAAGCGGTTAGCAAGCGCCTGAATATCCTCCGCGACAAAGCCGGCCGGGAAAATGTCCTGGAAATGGCCGCCATTCATATTGATGAGCCGTTGGCCATCGAAGGCGACGAGCTCGACAAGCAGGAATATCTGCTGGCCTGCCGGACTGGCGTGATCCACGTGGTGACTGGGGAATGTCAGCAGGGGAAGCTGGAGCAATATCTCTTAAATGCCTGCCCGGTGGCTTGGACAGGACTGGACACGCCCAGTCCCAATTTCATGGCTTTCCTATATTCCAGCCTCGGCGAGGACGAAGAAATGGTGCGCTACATGCTGCGCCTCCTGGGCTACGGGCTCCTGGGCAACCGTGACGAGCACATCTGGGCCGTTTTCCATGGGCCGCGCGGGCGCAACGGCAAAGATACCCTGATGAAAATCCTGTTCAGGGTGCTGGGCAACCGCCTGGCCATCCGGGTGCCGACCGCCATGCTCATGCAGCAGACCTTCCAGCGGTCGGGCTCTCAGCCTGAGCCGGACATCATCGCCCTGCGCGGCTCCAAGCTGGCCTTTGCCTCCGAAGGCGAGGCCAGTCAAAAAATAGCCATGAGCAAGCTCAAGGATTTGACCGGCGGTTCCATCATTACCGCCCGCGGCATCAATGACAAGCACATGACCTCCTGGCAGCAGACGCATTTGCTCTTTTTCCTGACCAATGAAGTGCCTAAGATGAAGTCGGATGACGACGCCTTCTGGACGCGATCCCATTTCATCCACTGGCCCATCCGCTTTGTTGACGATCCCCAGGCCCCGGATGAGCGCAAGAAAGACCCGCGCATCTACCAAAAAATGGAGGGCGAACTCTCGGGCATCCTGGCCCGGCTGGTGGAAGGCTGTATCGATTACCTGGAAAACGGCCTGGCCCCGCCGGAGAAAATCCTGGCCTACACCAAGGAACAGCGGGAGCAATTTGACGATATCGGGCAGTTTCTGCGGGAGGCCTGTCTGCGGGAAGACCCGCCGCTCCCCGGCCAGAAATGGAAAACCAGGATTCCGGCAGCCGATCTCCTGGCCGTCTGCAACTGGTGGAGCCAAAAGGTTTTGGGCAATACCTATCCCTATAAGCCCAAGGGCTTGACGCAGGCCTTAGATAAAAAAGGCATCATCAATATCAAATCTAACGTCACGCACTACCTCGGCCTGTCGGTCAAACCGGAAGTGCGGGACGAATACGAACTTTTCCTGCTTGAGGAAAAAGAGAAAACTGAGAAGAGGCGCTCATGACGGCCCATGCTCCCACCTTCCCGCTTTTTTGCGGCTGGCCAGAGGCGCAAAGCCTTGGATTGCCTGGGCTTGGGAGTTTGGGAGTTTTTCGCCATGATCCCCCCGCACGCGTGAAAGGGGTGCTTCGCGCCCGCATGGGCTTGTGTATTATCCTCCCAACTTCCCATTTCATTAAAAAAGATAATGAAAGTAGGTAGTTAAATAAGGGAACAAGGCAACGGGGCCGGGAGTTTGCCCCGATTTTGGGAGTTTCACCCTATGAGCGACCTCATATTGGACATTTTGCAGAACCGTATCGGCGCAGGGCCGTATAAAAGGGTCAATAGCGGCGGGCCAAAAGGGCCGGAGTGGGCCGGGCCGTGCCCGGTCTGCGGCGGTGATGACCGCTTCAGGGTTTGGCCAGACCAGGACGGCGGCGAAGCCGCCCGGCGGGCCGGGGCCGTGGGGACGTGGTGGTGCCGCCAGTGCAATCATAGCGGAGACGTGATCGAACTGCTGGTCTTCGCCAAAAACATGACTTTCGTGGAGGCCTGCAAAGAACTCCGCATTGAGCTTTCCGGCACGGCCCGCCGTAGGTCGTTTCAGGCCCCGCCCCGCGCCTCGGAATGGACGCCCACGGTCTGGCCGCTGCCTTCGGAAAAATGGCGGGGCGCGGCCACCAAAATGACCTTGGAGGCCCGGGAGCATCTGGCGAACTATGACGCGGCCTTGAAATACTTGACCAGGCGCGGCCTGCCGCCGGAAGCGGCGCAGCAGTACGGCCTCGGCTTCCTGACCGCCGATGATAAAAGCGGCAAAGGCCGCTACCGGCCTCGCTCCGTTTTTGGCCTGCCCGATGAGATAAGCGGCGACCGGGTCAAAAAGACCCTCTGGATACCCCGTGGGCTGACCATTCCCCTGTGGGGGCCCGGCGAGGAAGTCCACCGCCTCCGCATTCGGCGGCTGGCGGAGGACATAGCCGAAGGGGGGAGTAAATTCATGATGCTGAAAGGCTCCGGCCAGGCCCCCATGACGCTGCCCCCGACCGCCGTTGCCCCCGACCGGGCGGTCTGGGTAATCGTTGAGGCTGAATTCTGCGCCATGGCCGTCCACTTTGCCTGCGGCGGGCGGGTCGGGGTCATGGCCGCCCTGACCAATCGGGGGAAGCCCGATGCCGCGGCTCACAAATACCTGGCGGCGGCCCCGATGATCCTGGCGGCCCTGGATTTTGACGCGCCGGATGAACACGGCCGCCGCCCCGGCGGCGAAGGCTGGCCCTGGTGGCAAAAGACCTATGCCCAGGCGAAGCGGTGGCCGGTGCCGGAGGGCAAAGACCCTGGCGAAGCGGTGGCCCTGGGGGTCGATTTGGCCACGTGGATCAGCGACGCCCTGCCCAAACGCTCCGCTGCGTCAATGCCGGGGAACTCGGGAGGGCGCGAAGTTGGGTTGCCCGCCCAGGGGGGAAAGCCGATTGCCGTTGCGGAACCGGGGGCCACGGCCCCGGATGCTGTCGGCGTCTGCGTTCATGACCTGGCCACGTTCCGCTATCTTTTGGGTGATATTCGGTGGGCCGCTGAGGACATGTATCCGGTGTGCCGCCGGGATAATCCCGATGGAACCGTCGTCAGCTTTAAAAACCAGTGCCAGATGTGCCCCTCGCGGCCGCACGGCTTGGATGCAGAAGTAAGGAAGTGTAAAAATGCCGCCGCTTAAAATTGAATACTGGCCGATTGAACGGCTGGTGCCCTATGCGCACAATCCCCGCAAAAACGACCACGCCGTGGAGCGGATGTCGGCGGTCATTAAAGAATTCGGTTTCCGCATTCCGGTGCTGGCCAAAAGCGACGGCGAACTGGTGGACGGGCACCTTCGCCTCAAAGCGGCTTTGGCCCTGGGGTTGACTGAAATTCCGGTGCTGCTGGCCGATGATCTCTCCGCTGACCAGGTGCGGGCCTTCCGGCTCACGGTTAACCGCTCTGCCGCCTGGGCCGCGTGGGACAACGATCTGCTGGTCAAGGAAATTGAGGCTCTCTTATCATCCGGTTTTGATATGACCTTGAC
>JAITVE010000059.1 GCA_031285975.1 Candidatus Adiutrix sp.
GCCTGGTCACCCTCATCGGGGCCACCACTGAGAACCCCTCCTTTGAGGTCAACTCGGCGCTCCTGTCCCGGACGCAGGTGTACGTGCTTACCGCCCTGACTGAGGACGAGCTGAAACAACTCCTCACGCGGGCCCAGGCCTCGAGGGCTTTGGGCGGCCTGCGTTTTGACGAGGCCGCCGTGGACGCGCTGGCCGGGTATGCCGACGGCGACGCCCGCCGCTTTTTGAACTTTTTGGAGCAGTGCCGCTCGGCGGCCCGCACCGCCGGGACGGACGAAATCACCGGGGCCTTCGTGCAGGAAGCCCTGAGCTTGAGTTTACGGCGTTTCGACAAGGGCGGCGACAATTTTTACGACCAGATTTCGGCGCTGCACAAGTCCGTGCGGGGCTCCCACCCGGACGCGGCCCTCTACTGGTTCTGCCGCATGATCGACGGCGGGGCCGACCCGCGCTACCTGGCCCGCCGCATCGTGCGCATGAGCTGGGAAGATATCGGCCTGGCCGACCCCCGGGCCATCGAAATCGCGGCCCGCGCGGCGGAAACCTATGAGCGGCTGGGCTCCCCCGAGGGCGAACTGGCCCTGGCCGAGGCGGTGATTTATTTGTCCATCGCCGCCAAAAGCAACGCCGCCTACACGGCCTACAGCCGGGCCATGAGTTTTGTGAAAAACGACAAATCCCGCGAGGTGCCCATCCACCTGCGCAACGCCCCCACCAAGCTGATGAAAGAGCTTGGCCATGGCCGGGAATACCGCTACGCGCACGACGAGCCCCACGCCTACGCCGCCGGGGAAACATACCTGCCCGAAGGGATGCGCGAACCCGGCTGGTACAGGCCCGTGGATCGGGGCCTGGAAATAAAAATCGCGGAAAAGCTGGCCTTCCTTGATTCTCTGGATAGGCAAGCGAGAAAAAAGAACTGACGGCTACGCCCTGCACGACAGAGAGGAAAAATGAAAATCGCCCTGATTCAGGGGAGGATTGGCGCCGACCGGCCCGCCGACAACCTGGAGCATATCAAGAGCAGCTTAAAGCGCCCCGAGACGGCCGCAGCCAGCCTGGTGGCCCTGCCGCCCCTGGCCCTCTCCGGCCCCTTGGGCCCGGTGGCCCTGACCCGTCCCGGCCTTGATATTCAATTGGCTAAAGTTTTTAGCGATTTTCTGGAACTTTCGGCCCAGCACCCTGATACGGCCCTGGTTTCGACCAAAATTTCTTTCAACCCCAATGGCCGCCCCCTGGAAGAACCCTTTATGGTCAAAGCTGGGCGCGGGCTGAGCCCCGAATATCTGGGGCGCGGGCTGGGCATCCCGCTGTTTGAGGTGGACGGCCAGAAAGTGGCCGTCACCGCCGCCGAGCCCCCCGCTGAAGCGGCGGAGCAGGTTGATGTGCTCATAACCCTGCGCAACCATATTTTCCGTGGTGAGCCCTTTCAGCCCCCGGCGGCTGCGCCCGCCCGGGCCTGGCGGGTGAACGTGGGGGCCATTGGCGGCTGCGGCCCGTATATTCTGGAGGGTTCCACCAGCGTGCACGACCCTGCCGGGCGCTTGGTGGGCTGGGCCCAGGGCTTTGAGGCGGCCACGGTGTTGCTGGACACCGCCAGCGCGGCCCTGCCCGAAGCCTCCCCCGAGCCGCAGGAAGCCCTGGCCGTTTTGCGCCGGGCCCTGGTGGTGGGCCTGCGCGATTTCGTACGCTCCGCCGGTGACGGCAAGGTGCTCTTGGGCCTCTCCGGCGGGCTGGATTCGGCCTTGGTGGCCGCCCTGGCCGTGGAGGCCCTGGGCCCGGAACGGGTGCTGGCCGTGGCCATGCCCTCGGAATACAACGCTCCCGAGAGTTTGTCCCTGGCCCGCGACCTGTCCGCGAACCTGGGCGTCAGCTTTCTGACCATCCCCATTGACGGCGTGCGCGAGGCCTTCACCCGCTCCTTCCCGCCCGTGCCCGTTGCCGAGGAAAAGGCCGGGAATCTGGCCGACGAAAACATCCAGGCCCGCATCCGGGGGGTGCTGTTGATGTACCTGGCCAACCGGGAAGACCGGCTGGCGCTCACCTGCGGCAACAAAAGTGAAGCGGCCATGGGCTATTCCACCCTGTACGGCGACACCTGCGGGGCCATCGCCCCCATCGGCGATATATACAAAACCAAAGTCGTGGAGCTGGCCCGCTTCATCAACCGCGACAAAGAGATAATACCAGAAAGAATTATCACCAGGCCGCCCTCCGCCGAGTTGCGGGCCGGCCAGAAGGATGAGGACAGCCTGCCGCCCTATGAAGTGCTGGACAGCATCCTCGCCCTGCACCTGGAAGGCGGCCTGAGCGGCTCAAAGGTGGCGGCCCAGGGCGGGCACTCGGCCATGACCGTGGCCTGGGTGCTGAGTTCGCTGAAAAAAGCCGGGTTCAAGCGCTCCCAAGCCCCGTTTTGTTTGGTGGCCTCCCCCCGGCCTCTGTCCGGCTCGGACTGGCCCGGTTTCGACTGGCCTTGCATCTAATTGATATCAACAGCCGCCCCCATGGCGCGCGGAAAAAGAGCGTCGCTTATGACACGCAAAAGAAGGGTTTCCATACAAAAGCTGGTTCGCCGGATGACCTTTTCCCTCGGGCTGACTATCCTGGGCTCCTGGGCGCTCCTGATTACCCGGCTCCAGTCGGTCATCAATTCGGATTGGGCGCTGAGCATGGGCCTGTTGGACGACAATTTCAACCGCTACCTTGACTGGGGCGGCCTGACCATGGTGATCCTGGGGCTGTTTTTGACCTTTTACTACCGCAGCCTCTTGAACCCGCGCTTCAAACGCCTGGAAGAGCTGGGCGAAGGCGATTGGTGAGGCCGTGAACTACCCCTGGCTGGAACAATACCTGCTCAGTAAAGCGGGCGCGGTCAAAGACTTCAAAGAGGAGTGGGGGGCGCGCCGCTTCATGCTGGGCGGCAAAATGTTCGCCCTGTGGGGCGGCGACAAAGAGGGCCGCCCCATCGTCACCCTCAAGCTCGACCCCGGGCGCGGCGACGCCCTGCGCCAGGAGTACCCGGACATTGTGCCCGGCTATTACATGAACAAGCTGCACTGGAACTCCCTCTACCTGGAAGGGAGCGTGCCGGACGACATAGTGCGGAGCATGGCCGACGAATCCTACGCCATCCTCCTGGCTTCCCTGCCGAAAAAAGTACAGGCCGAAATAGCCGCAAAATGAATCAGACGAAGGAACCCGCCATGCTCATCAGTAAAAAAATGGCCGCCCTGGCCGCCGGAGACGCCACCATCCGCCGCATGTTCGAAGAAGGCCGCCAGATGAAGGCCGCCCTGGGCGCGGAAAACGTGTTTGATTTTTCCATCGGCAACCCCGATGTGCCCCCGCCGCCCGCTTTCCACGAGGCCCTCACGAAAGTGGTGGCTGAAAACAGCCCCGGCCTCCACAACTATCTGCCCAACTCCGGCTGGCCGGTCGTGCGCGCCAAAATCGCCGAATACCTCATCGCCACCATGGGCGACGGCTTGGCCAACCCCTTCGGCCCCGAGCACATCGTCATGACCTGCGGCGCGGGCGGGGCCCTGAACCTGGCCTTCAAAACCCTGCTTGACCCCGGCGATGAAGTCATCACCCCGCGCCCCTATTTCATGGAATACGGCAACTATGTGGATAACCACAGCGGCCGCCTGGTCTCCGCCGAGCCCGGCCCGGATTTTCGGCTGAACGTCCCGGCCATCGCGGTGGCCATTACCCCGGCCACCCGCGCCGTGCTCATCAATTCGCCCCACAACCCCACCGGCGTAATCTACACCGCCGAGGAATTGGCGGCCCTGGGCGCGGCCCTCAAAGAAGCCTCGGCCCGCTTCGGGCGGCCCATCTTACTCGTGGCCGACGAGCCCTACCGCAAGCTGGCCTACGGCGGGCGCACGGTGCCCCCGGTCTTCCCGCACTACGCCTACGCCGTGGCGGCGACCTCCTATTCCAAGGATTTGTCCCTCCCCGGCGAGCGCCTGGGCTACGCGGCCATCAACCCCGACATGCCCGAGGCCGACCGCGCCGACCTTTTTGACGCGCTCAACACGGCCAACCGCATCCTCGGCTATGTGGGCGGCCCGGCCCTGATGCAGCGGGTGGTGGCCGAGCTCCAGGGCGTGTCGGTGGACGTGAGCCTGTATGAGCGGCGGCGCGACCTGATGGTGGAGGGCCTGCGCTCCGCGGGCTACACCCTCACCGTGCCCGACGGCGCCTTCTACCTCTTCCCCCAAAGCCCCCTGGCCGACGACCAGGCCTTTGTGGCCAAGCTGAAAGAGGAGCGCATCCTGGCCGCCCCCGGCGTGCTCTTCGAACAGCCCGGCTATTTCCGCCTCTGCTACTGCGCCGACGAGAGCAGCATCAAAAACGCCCTGCCCGGCTTTGCCCGCGCCCTGGCGGCCTGCGCCTGACCAGTGCTTCATTACAAAAACCACAACGAGAGCATTTTGCAATTTACCTGCCTTTAGTAAATTGCAAAATACGTAAACATCCGGGCGCTTTTCATTTTTCGCATATGACCTTGAAATAGAAAAGCGCTCTATAGTTTTTGTAATGAATATATTTATTGTATTACAAAAATTACTATCGTAATTTTTGTAGCCAGTGCCCGGGCTCTGGTCAGCGGGTCAGCCCTTATGGTATAATTGTCTAAGAGGAGGTGTGTTATGAACCTCACTGATTATGAAAAACTGATGGCCGAAATCATCACGCCGCTGGATTTTCCCACCCTGACCCGCCTGAAAACGGATGTCGCTCAATTATGGCAAGAACGCCAGACTCAGGAGCCAGACCAGCCCAATCCACTGATGGAACTGGCCGCCGTGGCCTGGGAGAGCCTTAAAGACGTGAACGCGGAAACCTATTGGGCGGAGCGGGAAAAAGAATTGGCGGAATCGCGGGCCTCATGGGCGGAAAAAGAAATGATGCTTGACCGGGAGCGCGGTTTGTGAACTGGATCGCACGCCTGACCGGCAAAACCGTGGCTCTTGATTCCGCGCCCCTGATTTACTTCATGGAGCGGCATCCCACCTTTTTTGAGTCGGTTTGGCCTTTCTTTGAAGCTGTGGGGCGGGGAGATTTTAAAATTGTAACTTCACCCGTCACCATTGCCGAAGTAATGGTTCATCCCCTGCGGCATGGCCCTGTTGAGGTGGCCGATACCTATCAAAATTTTTTCGCCAAATGCGTGAAGGTCATTCCCGTCACCGAGGAAATAGCGGTAATCGCCGCCGGGCTGCGGGCCGAGCACCGCAGCCTGCTCACCCCGGACGCGCTCCAACTCGCCACGGCCATTGAGCAGAAAGCCGATTTTTTCCTCACCAACGACATCCGGCTGGGGCATATCAAGCCGCCCGAAGTTTTGGTGCTCTCCCGACTGCTTTCATAGCGCATAGCCATACATCCCAACGTAAAGCGGCCGTCAAATGCTACAGTTTGACGGCCGTTTTGGTATCGCCCTCATAGGGA
>JAITVE010000085.1 GCA_031285975.1 Candidatus Adiutrix sp.
AGGCTTGGGGCGGGCGCGTGCGGGCGATTCTGAGCCGCCAGGTGGCCTCCGCCCAGGGCCGCCGCGACTATATCCGGGTGCGCCTGGAGCCCCCGCAGTCGTCCGGCACCCTGCCCACAGCCGTGCCGGTGCTGGGCAAAAGCGGGCTCATCACCACTCTGGTGATGGCCGACGGCCTGATAATCTGCCCCGAAGAACTGGAAGGTTTGAGCGCCGGTCAAGTGGTCGAAGTTACTTTATCTTTATAAAAAAGCTGGGATATTATGAAACGCAAAGTCTATCTGAAGCTGCACACTCTGGACGACGCCTTGAAACTGCTGTTCGAGAGCTTTGGCGAAAGCCCTTTGGCCAAAGAAAAGGTACCGCTGGAAGCGGCCTGGGGCCGCACCCTGGCGGGAAACGCGGCGGCGCTTCTGTCATCCCCGGCCTTTCACGGCGCGGCTATGGATGGCGTGGCCATCAGGGCCGAAAGCAGTTTCGGAGCCAGTGAGCGGCGGCCCAAAACCCTGGCCATTGGCCGGGAGGCCCACTGGGTGAACACCGGCCAGGCCCTGCCTCCCGGCCGCGACGCGGTGGTCATGGTGGAAAACGTCGTCAGCGGCCAGTCTGCCGACGGCACGGAAACCATAACCCTGGAAAAAGCCGTCTTCCCCTGGCAGCACGTCCGCAAAATGGGGGAGGATATTGTGGCCACGGAAAGCGTGCTGCCGCCGGGCACCCTCATCGGGGCCTATGAAATCGGGGCCCTGGCCGCCGCCGGGCTCATTGCGCCCCCGGTGTTCGCCCGGCCGAAAGTGGCCATTATCCCCAGCGGCTCGGAACTGGCCCCCCTCTCGGAACTGACCCCGGAAATTTTGGCCAGCGGGGCCAGACTGCCGGAGTTCAACAGCCTGGTGCTTTCGGCCCTGGTGCGGGAAGCCGGGGGCGAGCCGCTGGTTCACCCCATTGTGCCGGACGACCCCGAGCAAATCCGGGCGGCCATTTTGGAAGCTGTGCGCGGCCCGGCTGACCTGGTGGTGGTCAATGCCGGTTCCTCGGCGGGCAGCCGCGATTTCACGGCGGAAATTATCAGCCAGTTGGGCGAATTATTAGTGCACGGCGTGTCCATAATGCCCGGCAAGCCCACGGCCATCGGCGCGGTGGAGGGGAAGCCCGTCCTGGGCATTCCCGGCTACCCGGTGTCTGCGGTCATCGCTTTTGAGGAATTCGGCCTCAACCTTCTGGCCCGCTGGCAGGGGCGGGAGCGGCTGGCCAAGCCCCAGGCCTGGGCCCGGCCCTTCCAGGCTTTGCCGTCCCGACCGGGCATGGAGGAAATTCTGCGGGTCAAGCTGGGCCGGGTGGACGACCAGCTCATCGCCGTGCCCCTGGCGCGGGGCGCGGGCACGGTCTCCAGCCTGAGCCGGGCCGATGGGCTTATCCGCGTGCCCGCCCCGGTGGAGGGTTTCGCGGCGGATGCGCCGGTGCCGGTGAGCCTTATCCGCAGCCCCGGCGAAATCGACGGGGCCTTGCTGGCCATCGGCAGCCACGACAACACCCTCGATGTGCTGGACGGTTTATTGCGCAAGCACCGCCCCGGCTACCGCCTCACCTCGGCCCACGTGGGCTCCCTGGGCGGCCTGATGGCTCTGAAAGCCGGGCGCTGCCACCTGGCCGGGACGCACCTGCTGGGCACGGACGGCCTGTATAACCGGGCCGCCATCAGCGAACACCTCAAAGGCGTACCCATCAAACTGCTGCGCCTGGCCGACCGGGAGCAGGGCCTCATGGTGGCTCCCGGCAACCCCTTGAATGTGACCGGCCTGCGCGATTTAACCCGACCGGGCGTGACCTTCATCAACCGCCAGCGGGGCAGCGGCACCCGGGTGCTGCTGGATTGGGAACTGGCCCGCCTGGGCCTTGACCAGCAAAGCATCGCGGGCTACGAGGACGAGGAATACACCCACATGAGCGTGGCCGCCGCCGTGGCCGGGGGCCGGGTCTCGGCGGGGCTGGGGGTCAAGTCGGCGGCAATGGCCCTGGGTCTGGATTTTTTGCCCGTGGGGGTGGAGGAATATGACCTGGCCGTCAGTGCCCGCTACTGGGACGACCCGCGCCTGCAAAGCCTCCTGGAAGTCATCCGCAGCCAAAGCTTCCTCGAAGCCGCCGAAGCCCTGGGCGGCTACGGCCTGTCCCGCACCGGCGAGGTGTTGTGGGAGTTTGAGGGCTGAGCCGTAGCCCTTGCATAGTATGGGTATCTGTGGTATTTTTTTACATGGGTTTGAACAATACAACTTTTGCACGAAGGAGCTTACAATGAAAAATTACCATCCAACTGTAATGTTTGAACTTCTTTACGGTGCGATGCAGCGAAATACGGTCTATCAGCGTCTTGTTTTTGAGCAGGGGCAACTCGGACGGCCTCTCGAAGAAAAAGAAATCGACAAAATCTGGGAAGCTGAGCTTCAAGCTATCTCTGACTATGCGGTAGATGTAGAGAGTGATATTGCTAAAGCTTATGGTAACGATGGTTTTGTCTGACACAACCACGAGCCTGAGGTGAGATTGCGAGAGAGCAACGAAACGAAAACTACCCTTAAAAAAAAGCCCATTCCCCTGACGGACGGCGGCAATCTGTCTGCGCCCTTGGTATTGCCCCGCATCCCGAAGGAGTATGACCAGTGGTTCCGGGCCCAAGTTCAGGAAGCCCTGGATGACCCCGGCGAAGTGTCCTACACCCATGAAGAAGTGATGGCCGCCAGTCAGGCGATCATCGACCAAAAACGCCTGGAAAAAGATTTACGTGAATGCGCCAAGTCTTAAGTGACGCGCCCCCAGATCCAATTACCCTGCCTCAAGGCTTCCAGCCGGGCGGGGTATTTTTTTACCAAAAAAAACCGCCCCGCCGACGTTACCTGATACGTCATATGGCGGGGCGGAGTGTTGAAGGCGGCCGGGCCGCTTCAACTTGCCAGGGTGGAGACCCGTATGATCCCATCAAGGCAATTGGTTTACCTTTTCGGTAAAATGTTTACCACTTCAAAACGCTGTCCAGCTCGGCATCGGTGATGTCGAAGGTGGTGTTGTGGGGCGGGAATTTTTCATCTTTGAAAAAGTCCGGCAGGCGGTCGGAGGGCGAACTGATGCCCGCCCGGCGGTTGAAGTCGAGTTCCGTTTCCAGCACGGTTTTGCCCAGGGCGGTGACGTCGTCCAGGCCCAGGCTCAGGCCGTAGCGGGCGTTGAGCATGTCCACAATGGCCACCAGGGCGTCGGGGTTATCCAGCACGGCAAAGGCCACGAAGAGGCAGAGGCCGGTGGTGTCCACGGCGGCGGTGGCGATCTGAAGGTTGCGGGACAGTTCCACCTGGCCGGAAGAGCTCAGGGGATCCACCGTGCCGCCCACGCTGAGAATGTTGGCCGTGACCGCGTACCCTGCCGTGTGGTCAGCGCCCATGGGCGTGGTGGCGTAGGTGACGCCCTGGCCCTTGACGGCGCGGGGGTCATAGGCGGGCAGGCCCTGGCCCTTGACTTCCGGCACCCGGCGCAGGCCGTAGACCTTGCCGGTAATGGCCACGCCGCAGCCCAAGATGCGCCCGATGGGCGAGCCCTGGCTGATTTCACCCAAAAGCTTCAACGCGCCTTCGGCGTCGCCGAACTTCAAAACACCGGCTTCCATGAACAGGGCAATGGCCGCGCCCACATCGATGGTGTCCACACCCACATCGTCGCACATGTAGTCATAGCGGGCGATCATGTCCAGGTCGTCAATGCCGGAGTTGGGGCCGAAAGCCCAGAGGGTTTCGTATTCCGGCCACTTGCCCATGAACTTGCCGTTTTTATCAGGGTAAATGCCGCTGCACCGCATAATGCAGCCGCTCATGCAGCCGTGGGCCACCACGCCGTCGCCGCCGCGCTCTTTGGTGATTTGGTTCAGCATTTCGCCGGAGACGGATTCGTGGCCTTCAAAGCGGCCCGTGGAGAAGTTGCGGGTCGGCAGGCCCCCGGCTTCGTGAAGAATGTTCACCAGCACCGCCGTGCCGTAGTTCGGCAGGCCCTGGCCGCAGACCGGGTGTTCGGTGAGGGCTTTGGCAAAGCGTTTGGCGGCGGCGTTGAAGGCTTCGGGGTTGTCCAGGGGCAGGTTCTTGCCCTCGGCGGGGTTGATAATGACGGCCTTCAAACCCTTGGAGCCCATCACCGCGCCCACGCCGCCGCGCCCGGCGTGGCGGGCGGGCCGCAGTTCGCGGTCGGTGAAGGCAATGCTGGCGGCGGCGAGCTTGAACTCACCGGCCCGGCCAATGCTGACATAACTGCACTCTTTGCCGTATTTTTCCACCAGCTTGGCCACAGCGTCGTAGTTGTTCAGCCCGGTGACCAGGCTGGGCACCAGTTTGGCGCTGTCTTTGCCGAGTTCCAGCTGATACCATTCCCCTTCGGGGGCCATATCTTCAATGATGACCGCGTGGATGCCCAGCTTGGCCAGGTGCCCGCCGGGCTGCCCGCCGCTGTTGGCTTCCTTGATGCCGCCGGTCATGGGGCTTTTGCAGCCCACGGAGACGCGGTTGGAGTTGGCGCAGTTGGTGCCGCCCAAAAGGCCGGGGGCGATGACCAGCTTGTTGTGGGGCCCCAGGGGCGTAGAGGTGGCCGGAACTTCCTTGGCAACAATAGTGGAAGTCAAGCCGCGACCGCCCAGACCGGCATAGTCCGGCGGCACGTCCTCAAAGACGCAGTTTTTGGTGGCCATGTTGACGCGAAGAATTTTATACATAACTCGACCTCCTGTAATTTCGTATCCCCAGTATAGCCCAAACGCGGCCCATGTCAAGTTTTTATCAATAAAAACAGCATGTTATGTCTACATTGACATAACATGCTGTCGCGTAAGGTATGGATTTCAGGCGTGTTCGGCGGCAGCCTCGGGAAAGCGCAATGTTTCCGCGTCAAAAGCCGCGCCGTACTTGGCCCGCAATAAAGCCTCCAGAGCCGCCCGCAACTCGGCGTCGCCCGGCAGGGCCGCGTAGGCAAAGGCGCAGAGCCCCACCGAGTCCAGAAAAAAATCCTCGGCCTCCGTGAGGCCGGTGTTTTTCCGGGGGCCTTTTTCTGAGAGCGGCAGCCCCCAGGCCCGAGCCGCCGCTGCCGCGCCCTGGCCCAGAAGGCGGCCCAGTTCGCTGCCCCGGCTTATTTCCTCCAGAGCCGCCAAAACGCCGCCGCAACCGGGCCGCACCGCCCCGGCTTTCAGGCCCAGGGCAATGGCCCCCGCTGTTTCAAAGGCTTCCAGACCAATGTCGTCGCAACTGTGATGATAGGCGGCCACAAAGTCGCCAAAGCCAAGCTGGGCCGCGTCCAAGCCCCAGAGGGCGGCATAGGCGGCGGCTTTGTTTTTTTTGCCGCCCTGGGGCACGCGGCAGCCGATAGGGCAGTCCCGGCAGCGGCCAAGCCCTGGAGCCGGAACGCCCTCAGGCATGGGGGCCGTCGGCGATGACGGCGGTGAACAGCAGTTCGTCCGCGGCGGCGGCGAGTTCCCGCGCCAGGTCGGCGGCGGGCAGACGCCGCCCGTCCGCCAGGCAGAGGTCGTCCGGGGCGAAGCGGGCGTAGCGGATGAACTGCTCCGGGGTGACCCATATGCCCCGCCTGAGGAAATGGCCGCCCAAAGCGGGCAGCACCAGGCTATACAAAGCCAGGGTGATGCGCCCGCTGTGCGGATGAGCCGCTTCATGGCTGCGGTAGGTAATGCCGCCCCTGAGCGCCCGCACCGCGCTGTTCTTTTTCATGGACAGCCCCGCGATGCCCGGCAGCCCGGCCGCAAAAGCCAGCCGGGCCTGGTCTTCAATAATGGCCGTCGCCGGGTCGTCCACCGGCATACCGTCCAGCACCAGGGCTTCGATCAATTGCTGAGCCTGGGCCGTCAGCCCCAGCTCCGCCGTAAAAAATTCCGATAGCGGCACCCCCACCGTCACCGCCAGCCCCACCCCGGACTGCATAATCAGCTTCCAAGCCGCTGAAGCCCTCGGAATATCCACAGTTCTCACCGCTTCCATGCCCGCCTTCCTTTCCCCTCCCCTGCCGGGAGGAATCAAGAACGTCTCCCCATTCTACCAAAACCAGCCGCCGGAGTGGAGAATAATTACCGCCGCTTCAGCCGCCGGGCAATTCCAAAAGCACAAGGGGTTCAGTCACATTGACTGAACCCCTTGTTTAAGATGGTCGGGACGACTGGAATTGAACCAGCGACCCCCTGAACCCCATTCAGGTGCGCTACCAGGCTGCGCCACGTCCCGCAAAAAAGGAATATAGTTGAAGCCGTTACATTTGTCAAGCTCTTTTGTCGGCCCGCCGTGATTCTCAGGAACCGCGGGGGGTGTATGAGCCGCTCTGCCCCCTGATTGCGCCGCGCCCGTATTGCGCCAAATGGGAGTTGTAAAAACGTCCGCCCTGAAGCCATCAATAATCCTGCTTGACCTTGAAAGCATATTATGCTAAATAAAATATAATTAAATATAATTAATGGGGCCACTTTATCTGGGGGTGGCGAAGGCCGGAGGCCCCATCTGTTGATTTTCTTCGTCATTTGAAGGCTTTATGCAGGCTCCGGCCGCCGCCGGGGGCTTGGCAAATGCTCTATGGATGTTGTATAATAAACGGCATGGCTTGAGCAAGCGGTTTTTTCGCCGCCCGAGATATCACAAGTACGCCTGACCACGCCGATTTCACCGAGGTTATTTTATGGCAGATTTAAGCCGTCGCGGCGCGTCTTCCCTGACAGGCACCGTCAAGGATCAAAGCGCTGAAAGTTTCAGACTGCTGGTGGGCGACTACCTTCTCAAGGCCGGGCACATCACCCGCGGCCAGCTGGAAGAAGCCACCAAGTGGATCAAGTCCAGGCCGGAAGTCTTCCTGTCCGCCTTCCTCCTGAAAAAGAACTATATCGAAAGCGGCACCGTCTCCACGGTTCTGTCCCGGCAGTACAACTTCCCCACGATTAATCTCGCCGACCGCGAGATAACCCCGGAACTGACTACCCTTCTGCCATACGAAACGGCCAAAAAATATATGGCCGTGCCCTATAATAAAAAAGACAACAAGCTCTACGTGGCCATGCTGGAGCCCACCAACGGCCGCCACTCGGAAGAACTGGCGGCCCTGACCAAGCACCAGATGATGCTCGGCGTGGCCCCCTTCCGCGATATCGTGGAGACCTTCCGCCGCGTCTACGGCATTTCCGATGAGGAATACAACGCCTTTATGGCCCCCATCGACCCCAAGGACGCGGACGACGCGGGGCCCGTCACCGTCGATAACCTCGGCGCCCTTATTTCCGACGCCCTGGACGACTTCGCCTTCGGCGACACCGGGGAAGACGAAGCCCTTTCAGCCGAGATGTACTCGGCGGAAAACAGCACCATCATCAACCTGGCCAACCAGGTGCTGCTCCAGGCCATCAACGAGGGGGCTTCGGACGTTCACATCGAGCCCTTCGAAAAGCAGTTTTACGTCCGCTACCGCATCGACGGCGCGCTCTACAAGCGCACCCGCCTGCCGCTGGAAATCAAGAACGCCCTCATCGCCCGCCTCAAAATCATGTCCAAGCTGGACATCACCGAGCGCCGGGTGCCCCAGGACGGCCGCATTAAACTGCGCCTGAGCAAGACCCGCGAAATCGACTTCCGCGTTTCGGCCCTGCCCACCCTCTTCGGCGAATCGGTGGTTCTGCGTATTTTGGACAAATCGGGCCTGAACGTTGACTTGAGCAAGCTCGGCCTCAGCCAGCGCAACCTTGAGCAGGTCAAGGACGCCATTTACCGGCCCAACGGCATGTTCCTGGTCACCGGCCCCACCGGCAGCGGCAAAACCGTTACCCTGTATTCCTGCCTGTCGCTGCGGAACACCGACGACGTGAAAATCCTCACCGCCGAAGACCCCGTGGAATTCAACTTCTCGGGCGTGAACCAGGTCAACGTGGTCAAAGAAGTGGGCATGACCTTCGCCAAGGCCCTGAAAGCCTTTTTGCGGCAGGACCCCGACATCTGTATGATCGGCGAAATCCGGGACCTGGAAACCGGCGAAATCGCGGTGGAAGCCTCCATGACCGGCCACTTGGTGCTGTCAACCCTCCACACCAACGACGCGCCCTCCACCGTCACCCGCCTCATCGACATGGGCGTGCCGTCCTTCAACGTTTCCGCCGCCCTGGTGCTGTGCACCGCCCAGCGCCTTTTGCGGCGCATCTGCCCCAACTGCAAGCAGCCGGTGAATAAAATGCCGGCCAATAAGCTCATCGAGGCGGGCTACAGCCGCGACGAAGTGGCCTCCATCCAGCTTTACGAAGGCCGGGGCTGCCCCACCTGCAAGGGTTCGGGCTACAAAGGCCGTTTGGGCGCTTTTGAAATTATGGAAGCCACCCCCATTGTGGCCGAGGCCATTTCCTCCCAGGTGCCGGAAGCCCAGCTTCGCAAGATCGCCCTGAAGGAAGGGATGCTGACCCTGCGGCAGGACGGCCTCCTCAAAGCCGCCCAGGGCCAGACCACCCTGGCCCAGGTGCTGGAAAAAACGGTTTTGCAGAAGGAAAGCCTGCCCCATTACCTCCTGAACCCGGACGAACTGATTTTCACCAACGACGACGTGATTATCAAGGAAGGCAACACCGACACCAACTTCTACAAGCTCATCCAGGGCAATTTAGGGGTTTATAAGGGCCAGACTCAGATCGCCGAAATTTCGGCGCGGGACACCTTCTTCGGTGAAATGAGCGCCCTGGTGGGCGGGCCCCGCAGCGCCACCATCAGGAGCCAGGGCCGCAGCATCGTCAAGATGTTCCCCGGCGACAAGCTCATGGAAGTCATCGAGGGTTATCCCGACATCGCCAAAACCATGATGCTGGCCTTGGTTGACCGCCTGGCCAACGCCAACGTGCGCCTGTCGTCCTATATGCACGATAAGGCCGAACTGGAACGCACCTACATCGCCCAGCTCACCAGCGCCTCCACGGCCCCCGCCGCGCCCCGGCCCATCGCCAGCGCCCCGGCCCGCCGCAGCGCGGTGCTGGCCAAGGCCACCGTGGGGGCTCCGGCCCGCTCGGCGCCCGTGGGCAGCCATGAAGTCACCGTGCCCGCTGGCACCATCAGCAGCGCCCCGGCTGGCGAAACCGCGCCGCGCCCCGCAGCCGGAAGCCCCGTGGCCACGGCAGTGCCCCGCCCGGTGGCCACCAGCGCCACCGCGCCCCGGCCCGTGGCCGCCGCTCCGTCTGCCACGAGCACGCCCAGGCCGGTGACCGCCACCAGCGCGCCGCGTCCCGTGCCCGCCGCTCCGGCCGCCACCGCTACGCCGCGCCCCGTGCCCGTCAGCCCGGCGGCCACAGGCACACCGCGCCCGATAGCCGCCAGCCCGGCCGCCGCCAGCGCGCCCAGACCGGCCCCGAGCCCCACGCGGCCCGCGCCCGGCGGGGCCAAGCTGCCCGAGCGTTTCGCCGCCCCGGACGTGACCCGTCTCCTGACCCCGAAAAATATGGCCGCCGCCACCCCGGCCACCATCCGGGTCACCACCGACGCGCCCAAGGCCCGCGAGCTGAAATCGGCCTGAGCTGAATGGCGGCGATTTTCCATCTGGATCTCAGCGGCCTGAGCCCGGCCCAGGCGGTTGTGAAAAC
>JAITVE010000131.1 GCA_031285975.1 Candidatus Adiutrix sp.
GCCTGGGGGCCGGTGCCGGACGGGCAGCGGGCGCGGGCCTGGGCGCCGGGGCCGGACGGGCAGCGGGCGCGGGCTTGGGAGCCGGTGCCGGACGGGCAGCGGGCGCGGGCTTGGGAGCCGGGGCCGGACGGACTTGCTCGGGGGCCGGGCGAGTCGGACGCTCAGGTCTCACTTGGCCAGCTTCCGGTCGAGGAGGGCGTACAGGCCGAACCTGTCCCGGCGACGGTTTGGTTGTGGGGATAGGCCGGGCTTCTTCCGGTCTGCTCGGGCGTTCGGGCCGAATTTGACCCGTGTCGCCAGGGCGGCCAGGGCGTTCAGGACGGACGTAACCGGGACGGCCAGGGCGGCTGGGCCGTTCGGGGCGCATCTGGCCTGGCCGGGGCGGCGTCGGCTTTACCAGCAACGGGCGCGAGGGGGGCGGAGGCGGGGCGCTGTCGCCGAAGTCGTAGTAATGATACTCGTAATAGTCGCCCTCGTCATAGTACTCATCGTCGTAGTACTCGTCATCATAATCGTAGTAACCCGAATCGTAACCATAATAGTCTTCGCCATAGAGATAATATCCGCAACCGGAGGTTGCCAGCGCGGACATGCCCAGCACGAAGGCTGCCGCCATAGTCATTTTTTTACGCAACATAATCCATCTCCTTTCCAACTGGCCCGAAGCCAGCCGGAGGACACAAAAGTTATGGATACCGGCCTGGGCCGATATGAAAGCTGTACGGGGCCGACGAAGCGGGCCGGGCCCTATTGCCTGCGCTGGCCGGAGCGGCCCTGGCGGACATATTCGCCGCCGGAACGGCTCGGGCGGCTGGGGCGAACCTGCCCCGCACTCGGGCGCGGACGCTCAGGGCGCACCTGCCCGCCATTTGGGCGGCTGGGCCGGGCCTGCTCCGCTCTCGGGCGGGACGGACGCTCAGGGCGTACCTGCCCGCCGCTGGGGCGGCTCGGGCGGCTGGCCTGAACCTGGCTCACGCTCGGCTGGCTCGGACTCACGGGCCGGGCTTGGCCTACAGCCGGGCGTTCGGGGCGGCGGTCAGGGCGAATGTCTCCCGAGTTCGGGCGGCCCGGTCGGCGGTCAGGCCGCGCCTCTCCGGCATTCAGGCCGGGGCGGCGGGGCCCATCCCAGCCATCGCCGGGCCGGCCCGGGCGGTCGGGGCGAACCACCACCGCCGGACGGTGCGGTCGGCTCGGGCGGTGATACACCGGCCTTCTCGGCGGGCGGCGGTAGCGGTAGCCGTCGTAAAAGCCGTAATCATGATAATACAGCCCGTAGGACAAAGGCCGGTGGTGATACCCGTAGTATCCGTGACAGCCGGAAAGCGTCAGCGCGGGCAGGGCCAAGGCCAGCACCGCCGCGAGAACCATGACTCGGCGCTTCATAGCACAATCCTTTCCACGGTTCAGGGCCGCGAACCTTGAACCGATGGGAGCGTAAAATGTTCTGTTTGGGGAAAAACTCCCCAGGCAGGAGGGATGGAGACTCCATGCCGTAGTACAGAGCAAAAAAGCGGCCAAACCATAATCCGGCGGACGGAACGCGCCAAACCATTCACCCGCAAGCCCCAAAGCCTGGCAGCCGCTACTGATGCCTCCAATGGAGGGCTCCGGCGGCTGTATACAAATTACCCGCTTGGGTAAAATTCACGCAGCCCGGTGGGCGCGCCTTAGACCGGCCAGGGGCCGAGGCCTTCGCGCAGCACCTCGGGCTCGTCGTCAATCAGCGACACAATGGTCGAGGGCTGCCCGGCCACCGGCCCGCCGTCGATAATGGCCTCCACCTGGTTTTTGAACAGGTCGGCGAAATCCTCGGCGGCGGTGGGCACAGGCTGGCCCTCCAGCCCGGCGGAGGTGTTGATGATGGGGCGGCCCAGGGCGGTCACCAGCCCCAGGGCGATGGGGTGGTTCGGCACCCGGATGCCGCACTCGTGCCGCTTGGTCAGCATCAGCTGGGGCACCAGCTTGGTGCCGTCGAGAATAAAGGTGTACGGCCCCGGCAGCAGCCGCCGCATGGTGCGGTAGGCGAAGTTGGAGACCTTGGCGTATTCGGCGATGTTGGTCAAATCAGCGCAGACAAAGCTGAACGGGCTCTTGGGGTTGCGCTGCTTCAGCCGGTAGACTTTCTCGATGGCCTTCTTGTTGGTCAAGTCGCAGCCCAGGCCGTACTGCGTGTCGGTGGGGTAGATGACCAGCCCGCCGCTCTGCACTATTTCAGCCACCTTGGCCAGCAGCCGCCCCTGGGGGTTGTCGGGATTTATGGATATTATCATGAGCTTCCGCTCCCTCGTTGTTTTCAAAATATGCTCAACTGTACCAGTATAACAAATTTATCGCCGACAGCGGAATATTTTCCCATCGGGAGCAATTTCATTGATAAAACGTCATGCGCTTACTCTCACCCGCCGTCATACCGGCCTTCGCCGGTATGACGGCGGGGAGGCACAAAAGGCGGCAGAAGCAGGGTGATTTTTTCAAATGAGGTTGCCCTGGGGCGGCTTGTAAAATTCGTCTTTTGGGCGTAAAATCAAACGGTATTCGGTGGAGAATAGGCGCTTCACAGGATACCCACTACAAGGAGAACAAGATGAAAACAGCCCTCGTTATGGCTTTGGGCGCCGTGATGGCGGCTGGGTCGGCCGCTCCCGCGTCCGCCGCCAGCCAGATTGATTTTTCCGGCTATTACGACGTGTACTTCATGAACGACGTGAATTTAGGCAAACACGCGGGCGGCCCGGCCTTTACCGATTCCTTCCTCGGGCACCGCCTGAATATCGACCTGGTGTTCCGGGCCACCGATGAAATATCCGTCCACTGGCGGCTGCGGGCCCCGGATTTCAAGCGTTTTGGCAACACGGCCTATTCCGCTAACGATGGCCAGGGCCGCACCGTCATGGTCACCCACCACATTTACGGGCAAATTGACCAGGCTTGGGGCACCCTCCGCATCGGGCAGATTGACGACGCTTTCGACTCCTACGGCCTCGGCTCCCTGGGCTACTCCCCGGCCACGGATCCGGCCTGGACGAACCGCAGCCCCTTTGACAGCGGCGGGCGCATCGACGGTCTCCGCTACAACCGCACCTGGGACAACGGTTTCGGCCTCACCGCCCAGTACCAGAAGGTCGATAACAACGACCAAATGGGTCTGGCCAACCCTGCCAACGCGAGTTCCGACCAGGACTTTGACCGCTTCATCATCGAACCTACCTATGAATGGGAAGGCGGCGGCGCGGCCCTGGGGCTCCGCTACGACCGCAACGCCGCCCTCAACGAGGGGAGCTACTGGGGCGCTCAAAACGCCTGGTACGTCAACCCGGCCGTGATGCACAGTTGGGGCAACTTCAGCCTGCACTTTGAAGGCATGTACGGCCGCAGCAAAGAAGAAGGCCTTAATGGCTACGATGACATTAAATATGACGGTTACGGCCTTTACCTGGACGCGGACTACAACTACGGCCCCGGCAACGTGACCCTGGCCGGGTGGTGGGTTTCCGGCAACAGCGTTCATGATGATTATGATGAGACCGGCCACGGCTTACTCGGCATTGACGACGGCAATTTCTATCCCCTGTTGGTGGCCTATAACGGCAACGCCAGCGGCTGAGGCCGGGAAAGCGACGGCGCCGTCAGTATGGCCAACAACGGCTGGAATACGTTTATCGACGAAGCCTTTTTCGCCTTTATCTTTGACCCCAGCGCCAGCTTCCTGAATGACGGCTCCGGCGCTTTCAGAACCGAGTTTGAAGCCTTTGGGTACGGCGCCGTAGCCGGTATGAAGTACGGCGCAGTCGTTAACCCCGTCAATGCGGACAGCGCCAACCATTGGGCCCTGGCCTTGACCGGCAACCATGCCTTCACCGACGATATCGCCATGCACTACGGCCTGGCCTACCTGGCCCTGAACGAGCCCGCCTACACAGTGGCCACCGCTGGGCGGCTTACTGGCGGCATTCTGGAGGCCGGTTCCCTGCGTTATACCGACCAGGAAAAAGACCTGGGCATTGAAGCCGACCTGAGCTTCTCCTTCCAGTTGCTGGACAACCTGCAATTCGTGACCTCCTTCGGCTACATGTTCAACGGCGACGCCTTCAAGTCCCTGCGCGGCTACACCTATAACAACGCCACCGGCGAAGTCAATGCCGTCTGGGATGCTCCCGACGACAGCTATGTGTGGTACAACACCCTGAGCTTTTCGTTCTAAACCATTAGAATCCGAGGGTATTATTGTCCTGCCCCGGCCAGCCGCACGCTGGCCGGGGTTTTATATAGTGGCTTCGCGCTAAGATTCTGGAATTAGTATGGGGCTCTGCCCCAAGCCCCGCCAGAGAGGGCTTTACGCGAAGCCCTCTCTGGACTCTCCGCACGCCAGGGGCTGCGCGCCCCTGGACCTGCGTGTCGGCTAGTGAAGCTGTGACGACCGTGTAGCGGCACCACAACTCGCCTGAACGGCTCAGACAAGTGGCGCCGCGCCTGCGGCGGGGCAGAGCCGCCCCGCTGCCTCCCCCCAATTGTCATTCCAGCAAAGGCCGGAATGACGGCGGATGAGACCGATCTTTGAGGGGAGAGCTTTTTCATGAAGTCGCCTTGATTTTCCCGTTTGACTTCACAAATCAGAGCGATTACTATAAGAAATCAGTTGCCATATCAGGCGGAGGTCTCCACAGCCCATGTCGTCTTCCAAAAAACAGCCGAGTCCCGAAAAGGCCCCGCGCAGCCGCCGGGCGGCCCGTCCCGGCCTCATCCAGCCCGCGTCAATCTTTTGCGGGCCCCGGCCCCAAACCCAGGCGGTCAAGCGCCGCGACGCCGCCCCGGTTCTGAGCCGCACGGTCAAGGAACTGCTCGGGCTCCGCAAGAGCCTGGCGGGCCTGGAGCATGTCAGCCAGGTGGCCACGCCGTCCTTCGTGGCCGCCAAAGACCTCATCAAGCTGGCCCAGCAGCTGCTCTTCCCCGGCTTTTTTTCGCCGCGCCCGGTGACCGAGCTCAACATCGACCACCACACCGGCCAGATTCTCTATGTTTTTTACGACCAACTGAGCCGCGAAATTGCCGCCGCCATCCGCCACGACTGCCACCGCTACCACCACGACTGCTCTGACTGCCAGGAGCGCGGCTGGAACATCGCCCTGGAAGTGGTGGAAAACCTCCCCGCCCTGCGAGAGCTTCTGGCCACCGATGTGGCCGCTGCCATGGAGGGCGACCCCGCCGCCGGGGATCACGCCGACCAGGTGATCTTTTGCTATCCGGGCCTCTTCGCCATGATGGTGCAGCGCCTGGCCCACGAACTCTACCGCCGCCAGGTGCCCTTCCTGCCGCGCATTCTCACGGAATACGCCCACGGCAAAACCGGCATCGACATCCACCCCGGCGCGGAAATCGGCCCCAACTTCTTCATCGACCACGGCACGGGCGTGGTGATTGGCGAAACCACCCGCATCGGGGCCGGGGTGCGCCTCTACCAGGGCGTGACCCTGGGGGCCCTGTCGCTCCCCCGCGACGCCGGGGCCAAGCTCCACGGCCTCAAACGCCACCCCACCCTGGAAGATAACGTCATTGTCTACGCCGGGGCCACCATTTTGGGCGGCGAGACGGTCATCGGCGCGGGTTCGGTCATCGGCGGCAACGTCTGGCTCACTGAAAGCGTGCCGCCAAACACCAAAGTCCTGATAAAAAACCCGGAACTGCTGCTCATCAACGGGCACTCGAAAATGCCCGCCAAGTCAAAGAAAATTGAGTAACTATTCAGCCGTCATCTTGTTGAATGTGATGAAGTTTGGCAATTTACCACTGAAGAGGAGTTCTAGATAGTGCCGTCAATAGATTATAAATATGTTATACTGCGAGCAGGTTGAACTTGAAAGGAGAATCAAATGGAACCTGCCTATCGCCGCCATGATCTAAGCGACAAAGACTGG
>JAITVE010000200.1 GCA_031285975.1 Candidatus Adiutrix sp.
TTTCGGTCTCGGCCAACATGGCCATGTCGGCCCAGGCCGCCGCGAAGTGCGCTGACGTGCTGATGTACCGCGCCTGGGCCGCCCGCAACCGTTTTGGCCCCTTTCACTTGCCCCGCAAGTATTTGAGCCTGGAGCCCGGCGACGTGGTGGGCGTGACCGTGGAGAATGAGCGGCATCTGGTGCGCGTCACCTCGCTGGACATTGGGGCCGACCTGTCGCTCAAGGTTGAGGGCGAGTCTTACGACCCGGTGGTGATGACCGGCCTGGCTGTGGGCGACAGCGGCGCGGGCTTTCCCGGACAGGGTTTGCCGCATTTTGGCACTACCCGCTATCTGTTTTTAGACCTGCCCGCCCTGAACGCGGCCGAGGCCGACCAGCCCGGTTTTTACTTGGCGGCCTCCGGCGCCGGCGCGGCCTGGCGTGGGGTGACGCTGGAACGCTCGGCTGACCGGGGGGCCAATTGGGAGGCGGTCGGGCTGCTGCCGGTCTACAGCATCATGGGCGAGTGTTTGGATATTTTGCCGCCTCCGCCGCCGGAAGTTGCGCAGTATCAATGGGATTATGAGTCCACGGTCACGGTGGAACTGGTCAAGGGCGAGCTGTCGTCCACCACAATGGAGCAGGTGTACGCCGGTCGCAACACCTTTGTCGTTGGCCGCGAAGTGATTCAGGCCCTCACCGTCACTAGCCTCGGCCAGGGGCGGTACCGCCTGTCCACCTTGCTGCGCGGGCGGCGGGGCACGGAGGCGGCCATGGGCGGCCACGAGGCCTACGAAGGTTTTGCGCTGGCCGACGGCTTGCTCTTTGTGCCGGTTGACCTTGACGTGCGGGGCGCGGATCGCCGCTACCGCCTGACCCCTTTCGGTTCCACCGAGGCCGTGGAGCATGATTTCGCCTCCCTGGGCTTGACAGCCCAGCCGAGGCCCCCGGTGCGGCTGAGCGGCTGGCGCGACGAATTGGGCAACCTTTGGCTGCAATGGTTTGGCACGTCCCGCAAAACCACGGAACTGCCCAACAACGGCGAGCAGCCCGCCGAATACGAGCCGCTGCGCTTCCGGGTGCGGATTCTGGACGACGATGGCCGCGACCTGCGTGCCATGACTGTGGATAACGACAGCGCCGCCGTCTATGATGCCGAGCAGCAGGTCGCGGATTTTGGCGGGCTCCGGCCCTCGGTGCGGGTGGCGGTGGAGCAGTGGTCGCCGCTGGCCGGTTGGGGCGCGCCAGCTGAAACCGTTCTGTGATAACGTTTATCGTAAAGGAGAAAATATGGCGCAATACACCCCTTTTCTGGGCGTCACCAAAGTGGAGCCCGGCCAGCAGCAGGCCCACGTGGTGGTCAACGAAGCTTTTGACAATTATGACAAGGCCGTGGCCGGGCTGGCGGAGATTGATTTGACGGGAAAACCCTATTACGAAATGCCCGCCCGCGAAAGCACCAACGCCATGCTGCGCTTCACCGGGGCCGACCAAAGCTGCGTGGTGATTATCCAGCAGCGGCCCAAAATGTGGACAGTGCTGAACGACAGCGAATGGCTTCTGCGTTTCAGCTGCTCGTGGGAGCGGGACGAGATGGAACTGCCCGCCGGGGAAACGGCGGTGATGGTCTGCGACGGCGTGAAAATTCGGCGAGTGTCAGCGTAAACCGTTGGAGGTCAATGATGAGCGAAGATCAGATATTGGAACTTGACCGCCGCCTGGACGGCATTCTCGACCGCCTGTGCCGCATTGAAACCAAGCTCTGCGAACGCTGCGAATCGCGTGGGCAGATAATCGGCAGCCTCAAGGATCGCGTGCGGGGCCTGGAACTCAATCAGGCCAAAGTCGTTGGCGCGGCGGCGCTGCTCAGTGTGGCGGCGGGCTATATTTTGAAGGGGTTAGGGCTCAAGTGAGGACTATTAAAAACATCGTGGTTCACTGCTCGGCCACCCGGCCCGAGGCTGATATCGGCGCGGCTGAGATTCGGCGGTGGCACGTGGAGGACAACGGCTGGCGCGACGTCGGCTACCATTATATTATCCGCCGGGACGGGCGCGTCGAGGCCGGGCGGCCCGTGGAGCAGCCCGGCGCGCACGTGGCCGGGCACAACGCCGATTCCCTCGGCCTCTGCCTGGTGGGCGGTTTGGACGCGAACGGCCGGAGCGCGGCGGAATACGCGCCCGCGCAGTGGGCCGCCCTGCGCCGACTGCTGGGCCGTTTGAAGGAACGCTTTCCCGAGGCCGACATTTTGGGCCACCGCGACTTCCCCGGCGTGGCCAAGGACTGCCCCTGCTTCGATGTGCGCCGCTGGCTGGCCGGGGAGGGCAACGCATGACCGGCCCCTTCCGCAATGACAAAGGCCGCCTCAGCGGCGCGAAAACCCTGCTCTGGCTGGGCTGGAGCCTCACCGTGGCCTGGCTGCTGCGGGACTTGCTGATGGGCCGCGACTTGGGCGAAACCCACGCCGCGCTTTTGGGGGCGCTCCTGGCGCTGGGGCTGGTGAATCGCCTCAGTGCGCGAGGCCATTTGAAGGTGCGCTTCGGCCGCGACGGGGCCGAGGTGGAGACCCGTCCTGGGCCGGACAGCGAAAGGCGGCAGTCATGTTGAGTGTGAGAAACAGTTTGCTATTACTGGCCGCCGTAATTTTTATCGTCTGGGGGTGGTACACCGCCGGGCTGAAATCGCAGCGGGACAAACTCTCCGCCGAGCTGGCCGTTGCCGACCGTCAGTCGTCCGCTCTAGGGCGCGAATTGCGCCTCAGCCGCCAAGCCCTGGAACAGCGCGAAGCCGAGCGGCAACAGTTGGCCGGGGAAAAAGCCGCGCTGCTCAACACTCTTCAGGAGGTTTATGCTGATGATGAAAACGCCCGCGCCTGGGCTGGCACTCCTTGTCCTGACGCTGTGCTTGAGTGCCTGCGGAGTGAAGCCCTGCCCGCCGACCCGGCCCATGGAGCCGCCGGCAGTGTATCTCCAAGAAATTGAGGAGCCGGTGTTTCAGGGCCGCAGCAATGCCGATCTGCTCCGCTGGTCGCTGGAATTGCGCCAGTCCCTGCGGCTGGCCAACCGCGATAAAGCCCGGTTGCGAAGCTGGCTTCAAGAGGTGTCTCAGCCGTAAAATTGCGGGCCGGGCTGATTTTCGGCCCTCTTTTGGTGCTTTTTTTCAGGTATCTTTTTTCGAACCATTTTACTTCACGGCCGGGCTTTGTCCTGGCCGTACTTTTTTGGTAATTCAGGAAGCTATTGACAGATAACGGTTTTCTTGCGAATCGTTTCTTCGGCGGCGTGGTTAAACCCGCTGAGCGGAAGTCTCCGGCTGTGCCTTCGCCTTCCCGGAGGCTTGCCTGGAGCCGATTTTATCGAAAAAAATTCCTCAAATATACGAAATAGTGGGTGAAAAATTTTTATCAATCTGTTATTATGCACTAAAGTCGGTGGTTATCCGGCGCCACATTCCACTCTTTCAACCTCGTGTTTTGGAAAATTTGAAAATGGCCTTTTGCGAATCGCGCACAGTGTTCATTTCTTCAGAGAGCCTTAGCCTCGGCTGACGGCGGCCTCCGGGCGGTTTGTCGGCAACGGTTGTTGTTTGAGGCGCCATCTCTTTCCTGGAACGCGGGACTGAATTTTTGGAAAATACCTTCCGGCTCACATTGTCATAAGTTCGGAAGCACAAAAAAGAGGATGAATTATGGCTCAAGACACGACCGTGAAAAAGGCTGACTCCGGGCAGAAGAAAGCCGCCGCCAAACCCAAGGCCGCCAAGGCTGCCAAAGCCGTGAAGCCCAAAGCGCCCAAAGCCGCCGCCAAGCCCAAGGCCCCGAAGGCCGCCGCCAAGCCCCGGGCCGCCAAGCCCGCTGTTAAGCCCGCCGCGTCTGTGGCCGCGCCGGCCAATCTGAAAACTATGGCCTCCAAGGCTGTGGCCACGGCTGCGGCTCGCGCGCTGAAGAAAACCGCCGTCACCGCCCCGGCCGCCATCTATGTGGACGAACTGCTCCGCCGCCTGAACGCGGCTGAAGCCGCCACCAAGGCCGTGCAGAAAAAGCTTGAGACCATTAAAAAACTTGTGTAATCCTGTTTCTGCCTCAGTGAAAGCCGCCCTCGTGGGCGGTTTTTTTTGCGGCGGGGGGGGGGGAGGAAGAACGCGATAACGGCTTGGTCGGCAAAAAGTTGCTCCACTGGAAATGGATTCCTGCCTCCGCAGGAATGACAAAATGGGGGGGGGCAGGGAGAGTGTGCCGACAAATTGCGTCACTGGAAATGGATACCGGCTTTCGCCGGTATGACGGCGTGGGGGGGGGCGCAAGGTCGGCGGCAATGGCCGTCAAAGAGAAAGGCATGGATACCGGCTTTCGCCGGTATGACGGCGTGGGGGACGTGATGGTGGGTGCAACACCCATCAAAGAGAAAGGCATGGATACCGGCCTTCGCCGGTATGACGGTGAAGGGGAAAGCGCCGGGGCTTTTTCCAAATTATGCCGCCCTGAAAATCGTGGTTGATTTGTAAGTAATTACGTGCTATTTAAATAGACTTACCGCGACAACAATAGTCCCTTTTCACACCCGGCCACGGCCCGGCGGATATTATTAGAGAGAGTGTACCATGAGTGAAGACTGCACGAACGACCAATGCTCCAGTTGCCTGGCGGACTGCGATTCCCGGCGGGAACCCGCGCCGGAAGACCGCCACTGCGCCCCCACCCCGGAAGACCCGGAAAGCTTTTTGGCCAAACCTCATAGCCTCAGCCGCATCGGCAAGGTTATCGGGGTGGTGAGCGGCAAGGGCGGCGTGGGCAAGTCCCTGGTCACGGGGCTTCTGGCATCGGCCATGAAGCGCCGGGGGCAAGGCGTGGGCCTGATGGACGCGGACATCACCGGCCCCTCCATCCCCCGGCTTTTCGGCCTGGGGCAGCGGGCCAAAATGGACGAGTTCGGCCTGTACCCGGTGAAGAGCCGCAGCGGCGTGGATGTGATGAGCATCAACCTGTTGATTGAAAACGAGACCGACCCGGTCATTTGGCGCGGCCCGGTTATCGGCGGCATGGTTAAGCAGTTTTGGACCGACGTCATCTGGGCCGGGGCCGACTACCTGTTCATTGACCTCCCCCCCGGCACCGGGGACGTGCCCCTGACCCTCTTCCAGAGCATCAAGCTCGACGGGCTGGTTATCGTCACCTCGCCGCAGGAACTGGTGACCATGATTGTGGAAAAGGCCGTGAACATGGCCCGCATGATGAAGGTGCCGGTGCTGGGTTTAGTGGAAAATTTCAGCTATTTCAAGTGCCCGGACTGCGGCAGGGAAGTGGACGTTTTCGGCCGCAGCCGCCTGGCGGAAACCGCCGCCCGCTTCGGCATCCCGGCCTCGGCCCGCCTGCCGCTTGACCCCCAGTTTGCCGAGCGTTGCGACGCGGGCCGGGTGGACGATATCGAAGGCCCCTGGCTGGACGACGTCCTCAGCCTTCTGGAGCGCATCCCGGCCAAATCCGCTGAAGTCGAGGACTAAGCGGCCGCGCCCGGCCCGGAATTTTCAGGCCGGGTTCGCCGCCTGGAGCGCATCATGCCGACCGCATCGCCGGAAATCAGCCGCCTGTCGTTCAGAGCAGACCGCTATGATACGGTTCTGCTCGACGGGCGGCCTTTGGGTGCGCTTTATGGCGATGACGGTGACGAAAGGCTTTATCTTGAACGGTATCCTCACGATGAGTCATATCGGATTCCCGTTCTTGAGCACCTGAAAAGTTTTGAAAGCTGGATGGCGATATCGGTTTATTCCGAGAGTTGCGAGTACGATTATTCAGAGTATCCGTTGTTTTTGGAGCGGTTGAAGGCCATCAGCGGATGGACTCCGGTAATAACCGCCAATTGTAACAGCAGCCTGGGGGGTGCCAGCACTGTATTGCTTGTCTGGGCGGCAGAGTCGGCTGGTCAGGTGACTTGGAGCCGGTTTGTTGTGGATTCGCAAGGCGAGGCGTGCCCGGCGGGTTCGCCTATGGTCGCTTTTGACAAAGCTGACTACCTTGAATTTATTAAAGAAGCTGAAAAGCGGATGACGGTCGCCTGGCTGATTTGGCGCCTCTGCGGGCGGTATGCTAAAAAATGTGATGTGGCCGGGGAATTGGAAAAATGCGATTCAAGTGTCGCCTTGGAACTTTTGAGCCGTCTGGTTTGTTCTGCCGAGCATGGACGATATTTGGCGAGCCTAATATCGCCTGTGAAGCGGCCTTGGATAATGGACATTGTCAGGCTACTCTCCCATCCGCTCATCCATATTATACTTGCCGGATGTTTGATTGGCGCACTATTTCACGCCGCAGTTCAGATGGACAGGGGGTTCAATGTAAGTGCTTGCCTGATGGCGGTCATATTTGCCGTCAATGGAATCAATGGCCTCATGCAGGCACGGTACTCACGCAAATACGCTGAATGGGAGCCATTGGTTTATATGAGCAGTGAAGGTTTTTTGGTAGGCTGGGACAAGGAACTCATCCCCTGGTCGGCCCTCAGCGGCTACGAAGCCGAAGCGGGGGAGGGCGCGGCCCCGGCGGCGGAAAACATCACCATTGAAGCCGATGGACAGGTGAAATTCATGTCGAAATTTTTGGACGGCAGCGGCCAAATCGACCCCGATTTGACCGCCATTCAGGCCGGACTGACTACCCTCATCAAAGAGCATGGCCGGGGCAATGATATTTTTTGCCGCCGAGATGCTGAAAATTCTTGACACGGCGGACTTTTGCTCTATAATATATAACTTGAAACACGTCAGATTCCATTCTTTTGGCCTGGATTGATTTTTTCTCAAACCCGGCCAAGCCTGATTCAATCCTTGACTGACCAATTCCCGAATTATCCGTAAGGAACCCCCTGGATTTTCTAAGGCTATCGCTCATTATGTGATATACGCGCCGTATTTTACCGCCATAGAAAATCATTGCCCCATAAAGGCTTGCGCCGCTAGCCGCCTACAGGTGCGGCCCGGCCGGGTTCAAACTGAGCGCTCATTCACCTCATCATCATACGCGGCCGCTCCCGGCCCATAGGACAGCAGCATGACCGAGAAGATGGATCTTTCCGATCTCAAAAAGATGAAAATCGGCGATTTAACCGCCCTGGCCAAGGAATTCAAAATCGAAGGCGCCACGGGCCTGCGGAAGCAGGAGCTGATTTTCGCCCTCCTGCAAGCCCAGACCGAGCACAATGGCATGATCTTCGGCGGCGGCGTTCTGGAGACCCTGCCGGACGGCTTCGGCTTCCTGCGGGCTCCGGAATCCAACTACCTGCCCGGGCCGGACGACATCTACGTCTCCCCCAGCCAGGTGCGCCGTTTCAACCTCCGCACCGGCGACACGGTGACCGGCCAGATTCGCCCGCCCAAGGAAAGCGAACGCTACTACGCGCTTTTGAAGGTCGAGCAGTGCAACTTCGAAGACCCCGAAGAGAGCAACCGCGACAAAATCCTCTTCGATAACCTCACCCCCCTCTACCCCCAGGAGCGCCTGGAATTGGAGACCGACGGCAAGAACTATTCCATGCGCATCATGGACATGATGACCCCCATCGGCAAAGGCCAGCGCGGGCTCATCGTCTCCCCGCCCCGCACGGGTAAAACGATTCTGCTGCAAAACATCGCCAACAGCATCACCAAAAACCACCCCGAGGCCATCCTCATCATGCTGCTCATCGACGAGCGGCCCGAGGAAGTGACCGACATGCAGCGCTCGGTGAAGGGCGAAGTCATCAGTTCCACCTTTGACGAACCCGCCACCCGCCACGTCCAAGTGGCCGACATGGTTATCGAAAAAGCCAAGCGCCTGGTGGAGCACAAGCACGATGTGGTGATTCTTTTGGATTCCATCACCCGCCTGTCCCGCGCCTACAACACCGTGGTGCCGCCCTCGGGCAAGATTCTCTCCGGCGGCGTGGATTCCAACGCCCTGCACCGGCCCAAACGCTTCTTCGGCGCGGCCCGCAACGTGGAGGAGGGCGGCTCCCTGACCATCATCGCCACGGCCCTTATCGACACCGGCAGCCGCATGGACGAAGTTATTTTCGAAGAGTTCAAGGGTACCGGCAACATGGAAATCCACCTCGACCGCAAAATCAGCGACAAGCGCGTTTTCCCAGCCATGGACATCAACCGCAGCGGCACCCGCAAGGAAGACCTCCTCTTGTCCGAGTCCGACCTCAACCGCATCTGGATTCTGCGAAAACTCCTCAGCCCCATGAGCCCCGTGGAGAGCATGGAATTCCTGCTGGACAAAATCCGCGGCACCAAGAGCAACAAAGACTTCCTCGACTCCATGAGCCACTAGCCACTACCGTGGCGGTAGGTTCGAGATGCGGTAAAGTAATGGCAGGGGTATCCTCCGGTCAGGAACGGTCTACAAGAACAAGGAGAAAGCTATGACGTATTCGTATGAGACTCTGTTTTTTCCAAGGAAGAGATCGAAGCCCGCAAGCTGGCCGACAAGCTTGAATCCGGCTGGGAACTGGTGACCATGGTTCCTTTCCAAATGGCCCCGGAGGACGGCGCGACCGTGGTGAAAAAATACCTGGTCACCCTGCGCCAGCCGAAAAAATAAGGGTCGGGCAGTTGCTTTTTATCGGCAACTGAGGTACTCTAATCTATTGCATTACAATGTGGCCGGAGATGATTGATTCGGCCACGCCTACATTATATTACTATGATGGTGCACGGAACCGCGATGTCAGACAAAAAGCCGCTGGATAAAAAGCCGATCCATGATCTGCTGACCGAAAAAGACGCTTTTCTCACCACTTCGGAAAAGATTCAGGAATACTGCCTGCGCCACACCAAGGGCCTTATCGTCACCGTGGCGGTGTTCGCCTTGGCCGTGGTGGGCGTGGCGCTGTATCTGAATTACGAGAAAAAGGCCGAGCAGGCCGCCGGTCTGGCCTATGAAAACAGCTTGGCCGCCCTGGAATCTTCCGAGGCCGAGGGCCTGGCCGCCCTGGAAAAAGTGCGGGCCGACTTCGCCGGGCGCAAAGCTTCCCGCCTGGCCGCCTTCCGCCTGATGTCCCTCTATGCCGACCAGGGCGAGACGGATAAAGCCCTGCCCCTGGCCGAAGAGTTGCTGAGCACCATCCAGGCGGCGGAAGCCCCGCTCAAG
>JAITVE010000296.1 GCA_031285975.1 Candidatus Adiutrix sp.
TTCGTTCTGCTTCTGTCAGAGTCACTCTATATCTGGGAGCCATGGCAACCTCCTTGGTTGCCTTCAGTATACTACACTTTCATCTATTACGAAAGTTTAAATGGTACACGGTACTAGCCATTACTTTCAATTCTTGGCTGCTCATCGCTTCATGCTTGCTTTGGCTTAAATGATTTTTACAAAACAGCCCCTAGTCATTTTGACTTGAAGGCGATTTTAGAGAAACAATATTCCGAGGTGACAGCTATGACTGATATGGTAACAAAATTTCTAAATAACCCCTTGAATTTACTGATTATTATAACGAGTTTTTTGTTTTTGCTGGTTGCTGCCCTGAATAGTTATGCCCCACTCAAGTCATTTTTGATAGGCATTTTTGTATTTTTTCCCGCGTTCATACTGTATAACCTCTTTGCGATTGCGTGTATGCGTTTGGGATTCGTGAACATACCCGGTGTTTTTCTTGGCATGTTCACCACGCTAGGAGTATCTGTTCTGTCATTTTTTGTCTCATTACGGAACTCTTTGAAGAAAGAAAAAATGATATCCCGCCCAGTTAATGCCCAATGGCGGATAATTGTCGCTCTTCAGGCTTTATTATTAATACTCTGCGCTTGTCTCTCAGTTACTTGAATTTCTTACAAAAAACACAATATCTGATTGAAAATAGAATTTTTTCACAAAAAACGCGCCGGAAAAACCGGCGCGTTTCGCGTTTCAGCCGATAAAGCCCGCCCTGAGGGCGGGGCTTCGGTGTTACTTCTTCTCGGCCTGGTGGGCCGGGGCGACGTACCAGTGGTTCTTGCCCTGGGTGCTGTAGTGGGTGTGCAGCAGGTGGTGCGATTTCTCGCCCAGGGGCGCGCCCAGGTATTTTTCATACAGGGTCAGAACCTCGGGGTTCTTGTGGGACTGGCGCACCGGCATGGATTTGTCCAGGGCGTAGAGGCCGTCCATGCGCAGGGCCTTGGTTTTGCTGTTGGCATAGGGCTGGCCGCCGCCGCCCACGCAGCCGCCGGGGCAGCACATCACTTCAATGAAGTGGGCGTCGCACTGGCCGCGGCGGATGGAGTCCATAATCTTGCGGGCGTTGCGCAGGCCGTTGGCCACCATGATTTTGACCTCGGTGCCCTTGAGGTTCACCGAGCCGGTTTTCATGCCCTGATGGCCGCGCACGGCTTCAAAATCCAACTTTTCCAGATTTTCGCCGGTAACCACTTCGTAGACCGTGCGGAGGGCGGCTTCCATAACCCCGCCCGAGGTGCCGAAAATGGCCGCCGCGCCGCTGGACTGGCCCATGATGCTGTCATAGTCGGTTTCCGGCAGGGTTTCGAAGTCGATGCCCGCGATTTTAATCATCCGGGCCAGTTCGCGGGTGGTCAAAACCACGTCCACGTCGCGGTAGCCGCTGGAATTCATCTCCGGGCGTTCGCTTTCGAACTTCTTGGCCGTGCAGGGCATGATGGAGACGCTGGTGACCTTGGCCGGGTCAACCCCGTAAACGCTGGGGTAATAGCTCTTGACCAGGGCCCCGAACATCTGCTGCGGCGATTTGCAGGTGGACAGGTGGGGGATCAGGTCGGGGTAGAAAACTTCCACGAAGTTGATCCAGCCCGGCGAGCAGCTGGTAATCATGGGCAGTTTGCCGCCGTTGTTCAGGCGGTGCAAGAGTTCGTTGCCCTCTTCCAGGATGGTCACGTCCGCCGAGAAGTCGGTGTCGAAGACTTTGTCGAAGCCCAGGCGTTTTAAGGCCGTGACCATTTTGCCGGTGGTGATGGCCCCGGCCGGGAGGCCGAATTCATCGCCAATGGCCACCCGCACGGCCGGGGCGGTCTGCACCACCACGTGGCGTTCGGGGTTATCGAGGGCCGCGAAGACCTGGTCGGTCTGGTCGTTTTCATAAATGGCCCCCACCGGGCAGACCGCCGCGCACTGGCCGCAGTAGACGCACAGGGTGTCGATGAGCGGCTTTTCGTAGGGCGTGGTGATCTCGTAATGCACGCTGCGGTTGGAGGTGTTGATGGCCCGCACGGTCTGGGTGTCCTGGCAGACGGAGACGCAGCGGCCGCATTTGACGCACTTGGACATGTCGCGCACCAGGGTGTTGGTGTCCACGGTGCGGGGGAATTCGCGGGGCTCCACGGGGAAGCCGGGTTTGTAGATGCCGAACTGGTGGGCCAGGGCCTGGAGCTCGCAGGTCTGGTTGCGGATGCAGGACAGGCAGTCCTGGGGGTGCTCGGCCAGGATCAGCTCCAGAATCATCTTGCGGATGCCGCGCAGCCGCTCGTTGTCCGTGACCACGCTCAGGCCTTCCCACACGTCGTTGGCGCAGGCGGCTTTCAGCTTGCCCGCCCCGTCGCATTCCACCACGCACAGGCGGCAGACGGCCCGCACCTGCACGTCGGGGTGGTGGCAGAGGACGGGGATTTTAACGCCCACCCGGCGGGCGGCCTCCAGAATGGTGGTGCCCTCGGGCACGGTGACGGGAATGCCGTCGATGGTCAGGTTGACGCTTTTATTCGGATCGGGTTTATGATGGCTCATAGGAGGTCACCTCGCATCAGGCCGCGGCCGCGGCGCCGGAATTGGATTTATCGACATTGGCCTCGAACTCCTCCTTGAAATGCTTCCAGGCGGTGTTCAGGGCGACGGCCGCACTTTGGCCGAGACCGCAGAAAGACGCCGAGATCATGGTGGTGACCAGGCGGCGCAGCAGAACCAGGTCGGCGGGCACGGCCGCGCCGGGCTGGGCGAGCTTTTTCAGAATCTTGTAAATCTGCTTGTTGCCTTCCCGGCAGGGAACGCACTTGCCGCAGGACTCGTGGAGGAAGAATTCGGTGACCCCCAGGAGGTAGTCGATGACCCCCACGTCCTCGTTCATCACCACCACCGCGCCGGAGCCCACCGAGAGGCCCGCTTTGGAGAGTTCCTTGTGGCTGTACACGGTGTCCAGCAAATCCGGCCCGCCGATGGGGCCGCTCTGGCCGCCGAGGTGGAAGAATTTCAGGCGCTTGCCGCCGGGGATGCCGCCCCCCATTTCAGCGTCATAGATGATTTCGCGCAGGGTGGCTTTGCCCAGGGGCAGTTCCGCCACGGTGCGGTGGTTGACGTGGCCGGAGAGGCAGACCAGCTTGGTGCCGCCGGAGTCGGGCATACCGAGCGCCTTGAAGGCGTCGCCGCCGCCAATGACGATGTCCGGCACGCTGCACAGCGATTCCACGTTGTTCACCAGGGTCGGCTGCAGGAACAGGCCCACTTCGGCCAGGTGCGGCGGCTTGATGCGGGGGCGGCCGACCTTGCCCTCGGTGGAGTTCAGGAGGGCCGAGTTCTCGCCGCAGACGTACGCGCCCGCGCCGGAAATGATGTGGATGTCGTAGTCGAAGCCGCGCCCCAGGATGTTCTTGCCCAAAAGCCCGGCCCCTTTGGCCAGCATGATGGCTTCCTGCAAAGTCCGCTGGATTTTGCGGTATTCGCCGCGCACATAGATGTACCCGGCCTTGGCCCCAAAGACATAGCCCGCTATGGTCATGCCCTCGATGAGTTTGAAGGGCAGCTTGGACATCAAAAGGCGGTCTTTAAACGTGCCGGGTTCCCCTTCGTCGGCGTTGCAGACGATGTATTTGGGCGTTTCCGGGATATGGAAGAGGTGCTCCCACTTTTTCCCGGCGGGGTAGGCCGCGCCGCCGCGCCCCAGAAGCTGGGCTTTTTTGACTTCCTCAATGACCTCCAGGGGCTTCATGCCGCAGGCTTTTTTCAGCCCGTCATAGCCGCCGATGGCCAGATATTCGTCGATATTAACCGGATTAATCTGCCCGGCTCCTTTGGAAACCACTTGTGTTAATTTTGACATGCCAACGCCTCCCTAAAGCTGGGCAAGCCTTCCCGGTAACTTCTCACCAGGGTGCTCACTTTTTCCAGAGTCAAATCGCCATAGACCTCGTCGCCGATTTTGGCCACCGGGCCCACATCACAGGCGCCGACGCAGCAGGTGCGGGAGAGGGTGAATTTCTTATCCAGCGTGGTGCCGCCCATCTGGATGCCCAGAACCTGCTCGAACCAGCCCACCACCTCTTCCGCTTTGGTGAAGTGGCAGGGGGTGCTTTTGCAGATTTCGATGACGTATTCGCCCCGGGGGGTGGAGCTGAACATGGCGTAGAAGGTAAGAATGTCGTAAATCTTGGACAGGGGCACGTTCAGCACCCTGGCCGTCAAAGCCGACCAGCGCTCGTCGACATAGTTCGCGCCGGAAGCCGCTTGAATGTCGAGAAGCACGGCAATGAGCTGCTGGGCGTCATTGTCGTACTTCTCCATAATTTTCAATACCTGGCCTTCAGTCAGTTGCTCTTGCATACTTTCCCTCACCTGTGGGGTATGGACTGAAATGATTGGTCTCAGTCCTGATTTAGGCGGTTTGTCTGCGGCGGAGCGGGTCTTGTAAGTATGGGTGTCAGCCGTCGGCGTTGGCCCGAAGCCCACCTAAACCCATAAAAAACACCCTAATCGCCGTCACTTCACTTGAAGACGTTATATTTTGGAATACAAAAAGATTATCATCCCACCGCCCAAAAGTCAACGACAAAGTGACTGCGGCGCTGTCGCGCCGCCCATTTTTTTGCGGCGAACCTCTGTTGTTTTGGCAGAATGCAACGTTATCTGGCGTTGACAGCTATATAGGAATATGCTATCCTGAAAACATAGTAAATTGAAAAACTTAACTAAGCGATTATCAACAGCAGGATTCGTCTAACTTAACGGTAAGCCGCTTTTTGAGACAGAGAAAATCAATGGTTTGCCGGATGACTGACCGCACCGGCCTGACCTTGTTTTGTCCCCGCACGCTTGGCGCGCGCATTGTGTTCCCAACTTTTAGGAGGTAGCCCCGATGCAAGACTTGACCAACGCTATGGCTGAAATGATGGAAGATGAGGTTCTGGCCCTGACCGACAAATACCTGGCCGAAGGCAAGCCGCCCCAGGCCATTCTGGACGCCTTTCAGGCCGGCATGGCCGAAATCGGCAAGCGCTACGAAGCCGGCGAATACTTTGTGGCGGAACTGATTATGGCCGGGGAAATGATGAACGCCGGTTCGGAAAAAATTAAGCCCCACCTCAAAGGCGGCCCCCAGGCCGGGCCGTCCAAGGGCCGGGTGCTGGTGGCCACGGTGCAGGGCGACATTCACGATATCGGCAAGAACATCGCGGTCACCATTATGGAACTGGCCGGGTATGAAGTCAAAAACCTGGGCGAAGACGTGCCCACGGCCACCATCATTGAAGAGGTGAAAGCCTGGAAGCCGAAAATGGTCGGCCTCTCCGGCCTGTTGACCCTGGCCTACGACCCCATGAAGGCGGTGGTGGACGGCCTGAAAGAGGCCGGGCTGCGCGATTCGGTCAAAGTGCTTTTGGGCGGCGGCCAAATTGACGACTATGTGTTGAAGTTCACGGGGGCGGACGTTTACGCCAACGACGCCATGGCCAACGTCACCTATCTGAACGGCCTGAAATAAGCCCGGCAAGAACGCTTTATTATCACCATCAGCACGCAGGAGGCAGCATCCATGACCACGTGGCAAGAAAAAAGGCAAGCCCGCTTTGAAGCCTGGCTCAATCCGGCCGGGCTGGAATTCGTGAGCCCTAGCGCGAAAGCCGATTACCAGGGCCGGGTTCAGAGAATCATCGACGCCATTGAACTGAAAAAGACCCCGGATAGGATACCCCTGTATCCCAACCACACCTTCATGCCGATTTACCTGATGGGCAAGCGCCCGGTTGACGCCATGCGCGACGTGAAAGTGGGCATTGAGACCTTTGAAAAATTCATCGACGAATACCCCTTCGACGCTTTGCAGCCCATCGGCCTCATCAACCCCATCGAGCCCATGGAAATGCTGGGCTACGAACTGTACCGGTGGCCGGGCGTGGGCGGCGTGCCCGAGAGCAGCGTCTACCGCTATGTGGAGCACGACTGGATGGAGGGCACGGAATTCAAAGCCCTGGCGCAAGACCCCACCAATTTCTGGCTGCGCACCTATATTCCGCGTTTCTGCAAATCCCTCTCGGCTTTCACCAGCCTGCCGGTGGCCACCAACTTCATTGAACTGCCCAACTTCGCCGGGTTTGTCGCGGCCTTCGGCAACCCCGAGCTTCAGAAATCCCTGAAAGCCCTGATGGAGGCCGGTACCAAGACTTTGGAATGGATGATGGAAGTCGGGGCCTTCATGGGCCGGGCGGCGGCCAAGGGGCATCCCTCCAGCGCGGGCGGCTTTTCCAAGGCTCCCTTCGACATCCTGACCGACACCATGCGCAGCATGAAATCCGCCATGCTGGATTTGCGCCGCCACCCCGAAGGCCTTTTGGAAGCCATCTCCGTCCTGACTCCCCTGGCCGGTCAAATGGCCATCGACGCTATGGATCAGGCCGGGAACCCCCTGGTTTTCATCCCCCTGCACAAAGGCGCGGACGGCTTCATGAGCCCCGCCCAGTTTGAAAAATTCTATTGGCCGAGCCTGAAAAAAGTCATGGCCATGATTGTTGAAGCGGGCGGCGTGCCCGTGCCCTTCGCGGAAGGCGGCTATTCCCAGCGCATCGACTACCTCAAAGACATGCCCAAAGGCACGACGGCCTGGATCATCGACAAAACCGACATTGTGGAACTGAAAAAACGGGTCGGCGACCACTGCTGCCTGATAGGCAACGTCCCCGGCTCCATGTTCCACTCCGGCGCCCCGGCTGACATTGAGCAATACTGCCGTAACCTCATCGACAAAGTGGGCCCCGGCGGCGGCTTCATGATGGCCTCCGGCACCGTCCTGGACGAAGCCCGCCCGGAAATGATACACGCCATGATTAATACCACCATGAAATATGGGCAGTATTAAAAACGGCGGTTTTCGTTTGAACTGAGAAAAGCCCTGAACGGCCACGCTGTTCAGGGCTTTTTTGTGGGCTGGGCCGTTACTTTTTTTGACGGCTGTAGGGGGTGTCGGGCAAGGGGAGTTTGGTGCGGAAGAAGCCGTCGCGCTTGAAGTAGGCGCCCTGGACGGCCGGGGCGGCGGGGACGGCCGCGATTTCGCCCACGCCTTTGGCTCCCCCGGCGAGGTCGGTGGTAACGCGGCCCAGGTAGCGGGGCTCAATGGGCGGGACTTGGGAAGCCTTAAAGAGGCCCAGGGTGCCGAAGCGGGCCTGGGGCACGCCGCCTTTCAGGGGGAAATCCTCGGTGAGGGCATAGCCCAGGCTGGTGACCACACCGCCTTCAATCTGGCCTTCCAGGGCCTGGGGGTTCACGGCCCGGCCCACATCGTGGGCGGCGATGACTTTTTCGATGAGCCCGGTTTCGGGGGTCAGAATCACCACCTGGGTGGCGTAGCCGTAGGAGACGTGGCTCACCGGGTTCTTTTTGGGCGAGCCCATGGGGTCGGTTTCGCCGGAATATTCGGCGTAAAAATTTTGGCCTTCCAATTCCGCCAACGTCTTGCCGGAGAGGGCTTCTTTGAGCAGCAAAGCGGCGCGGCGGGCGGCCTCGCCGGTGAAAACCGTCTGGCGGGAGGCGGTGGTGGTGCCGGAATCCGGGGAATCCGCCGTGTCGGGCGGGGCGGCTTCGATGAGGCGGCAGTCCACCCCGGCATAGGTGGCCACCATCTGGGTGGTCACGGTGGCCAGGCCCTGGCCGATGCAGGCCGCGCTGGTGAAAATGCGCACCCGGCCGCCCGCGACTTCCAGGCGGCAGCGGCCAATGTCCGGCAGGCCCACCCCGACCCCCGCGTTTTTCAGGGCGCAGGCAATGCCCGCCAGGGGGGCTTGCTCATAATCTTCTTTGACGGCCATGAGAGTTTCCAGCAAAGCCGTGGAGTCGTCGGCTATCTGGCCGTTGGGCATGACGTCGCCCGGCCGCAAGGCGTTGAGGCGGCGAATTTCCCAGGCGGAGAGCCCGGTCAGTTCGGCCAGATGGTTGAGGTTGCATTCCGTGGCGAAAATCGTCTGGGTGACTCCGAAGCCCCGGAAGGCCCCGGCCGGGGGGTTGTTGGTATAGACCGCCGTGCCGATGATATCCACGTTCTGGTAATTGTAGGGCCCGGCGGCGTGGGTGCAGGCCCGCTGGAGTACCGGCCCGCCCAGGGAGGCATAGGCCCCGGTGTCCGCCGTAATGCGACAGCGCATGGCCGTCAGGCGGCCCGTTTCGTCGCAGCCGGTGGTCATTTCCACGGTCATGGCGTGGCGTTTGGGGTGGATGTTGATGCTCTCCTGCCGGGTGAGGCGCACTTTCACGGGCCGCCCGGTCTTCCAGGCCAGCAGGGCCGCGTGGTGCTGCACGCTCATGTCCTCTTTGCCGCCGAAGCCGCCGCCCACCAGCATACTGCGGACGCGCAGCTTTTCCTCCGGCAGGCCCAGCACGCGGGCGCATTCCCGCTGCTCGTCATAGACGCTCTGGCCCCCGGTGAAGAGTTTTATGCCGTCGCCGTCGGGCTGGGCCAGGCAGCACTCGGGCTCCAGGAAGGCGTGTTCGGTGAAGGGCAGTTCGAAGGTATGGCTGACCACGTGCTTGGACTGGGCCAGGGCTTCTTCCGGCTGGCCGCGATAGAGTTTTTCCACGGCCAGGA
>JAITVE010000319.1 GCA_031285975.1 Candidatus Adiutrix sp.
CCAACGTTATGGAGACCGTGGCGGCGGCCCGGCTGTGGTCTGAGGTGAGCGATATCCCCCAGCACATCGGGGTGACTGAGGCCGGGGACGCGGAAAGCGGCGCGGTGAAATCGGCCGTCGGCTTGGGGCTCATGCTCGCCAAGGGTTTGGGCGACACCCTGCGCGTGTCCCTCACCGCCCCGCCGGAAGAGGAAGTGCGGGTGGCCTGGGAAATTCTGCGGGCCGTGGGCCTGCGGGCGCGGGGCGCGGAGATCATTTCCTGCCCCACCTGCGGCCGCTGCGAGGGGCCGTTGATGACCCTGTCCGCCGAAGTCAAAGCCCGGCTGGCCGACGTCACCGAGCCCATCAAGGTGGCGGTGATGGGCTGCGTGGTCAACGGGCCGGGGGAGGCCCGCGAGGCCGACGCGGGCCTGGCCCTGGGGCGCGGCCACGGGGTGGTTTTCGCCCGCGGGGTGCAGCTTTTTCAGGCCCCCTATGAAAATTTGGCGGCGGCTTTGGAAGCCGAAGTGCGGGCCATTTTGGCCCGGCGGGCCGGGGTGGGCGGGGAGCCCGTTGAGACGCCGCCTATTCATTACAACAGTTAGCGGAACCCTGCCGAAAGGCGCGGCCGCATCACCATAACAAAGGTAGAGCGAAGTATGGCGACGGAGATGCGATTTGATTTTCACGGCCAGCCCCTGGGTTTGCGCCTGTCACGGGGCTTTGTCCCCACCCTTAAGGAAGACCCGGCGGACGCGGAGGTGGTGAGCCACAAGCTGCTGATCCGGGCGGGCTTCATCCGCAAGCTGGCGGCGGGCATTTACAGTATGCTGCCCTTCGGCCTCCGTTCCATGCGGAAGATGGAGCGCATTGTGCGGCTGGAAATGCACCGGGCCGGGGCCATCGAACTCCTGCTCCCGGCGGTGCAGCCCGGCGAACTGTGGAAGGAGAGCGGCCGCTGGGATTTTTATGGCAAGGAACTTCTGCGCTTCAAAGACCGCCACGACCGCGACTACATCATCGGGCCCACCCACGAGGAAGTCATCACCGACCTGGCCCGCCGCGAAATCCGCTCCTGGCGCGACCTGCCGGTGAACCTGTTCCAGATTCAAACCAAATTCCGCGATGAAATCCGCCCCCGCTTCGGCCTGATGCGCGGCCGCGAATTCGTCATGAAAGACGGCTACAGCTTTGACGCGGACGAAGACGGGGCCGACAAGAGCTACCGGGCCATGTATGAGGCTTACGCCAAAATTTTTCAGAACTGCGCCCTGAAATTCGCCACCGTGGAGGCCGACAGCGGGGCCATTGGCGGCAGCTATTCCCACGAATTCATGGTGCTGGCCGAAACCGGCGAGGACGGCCTGGTTTTCTGCGACTGCGGCTATGCCGCCAACCAGGAAAAGGCCGAGTTGAAAGACTACCCCACCCTGCCGCCGGAGGACGCGTCCCTGGCCCTGGAAAAAGTCCCCACCCCCAACCGCCGCCACGTGCCGGAACTGGCCGAGTTCCTCAAAGTGCCCGAAGGCCGCATCATCAAGGCCATGCTCTTTGAAAGCGGCGAGGGCCCGGTGATGGTGCTGATTCCCGGCGACCGGGAAATCAACCCCGTGAAACTCAAAAACGCTTTGGGCGGCACGGAGCCCCGGCTTCTCACCCCCGAAGAGGCGGAAAAGCTCACCGGCGCGCCCATGGGTTTTGTGGGCCCCATGAATACCAACATTCCAGTGGTGGCCGACCACGGGGTGAAGCGCATGGGCGGCGGCGTTATCGGCGCGGGAGAGCTTGACCAGCATTACCTCCACGCCCGCCTTGACCGCGATTTCACCGTGGGCCGCTGGTTCGACCTGGCCCAGGCCGGGGACGGCGACCCCTGCCCCCGCTGCGGCAAAGCCCTGTCCACCAAGCGCGGCATTGAGGTGGGCCACGTGTTTAAACTGGGCGTGAAATATTCCACGGCCATGAACGCCGTGTATGCCGGGGCCGACGGGCAGGAGCGCCCGCTCATCATGGGCTGCTACGGCATCGGCGTGGGCCGCACCGTAGCCGCCGCCATCGAGCAAAACCACGACCGCGACGGCATCATCTGGCCCATGCCCCTGGCCCCCTACGAGGTGGCCCTCCTGCCGCTTCAGGTGCAGAACGCCGAAGTGGCCGCCGCTTCGGAAAAACTGTTTCAGGACTTGATGGATTTGGGCGTGGAAACCGTGCTCGACGACCGCGACGAGCGGCCGGGCATGAAATTCAAGGACGCCGACCTCATCGGCTACCCCCTGCGGCTGACCATTTCCGAAAAATCCCTGGCCGCCGGTCAAGTGGAACTGAAACGCCGCGACACCCGCGAAGTGACCATGCTGAACCTGGCCGACGCGGCCGCTACCCTCCGCCGCCTGCGCGACGAAGGGTTAGGCGCGAAGTAACGGCAACGGAGATAGGGCAATATGGCCGGGGAATACATTCCGCTGGAAGACGCGCCGGTTTACGGCGGCCAGTTGGTGCGCATTGAAGAGATTATCGAGTCCCTCACCAAAAACCATCCCGGCGCGGACGTCACCCTGGTGCAGCGGGCCTATATCTACGCGGCCGGGGCCCACCAGGGCATGACCCGCCGCTCCGGCGAGCCCTATCTCAACCACCCCCTGGCCGTGGCCGGGATTCTCTGCGACATGAAATTGGACGTGGCCAGCGTGGCCGCCGGGCTCCTCCACGACACCATCGAGGACAACCCCGAGGTCACCTATGAGGACGTGGCCAAAAAGTTCGGCAAAGAAGTGGCCGACATTGTGGATGGGGTGACCAAAATCGGCAAGATGAATTTCTCCTCAGCCACCGAGCGCAAGGCCGAGAACCTGCGCAAGATGATCATGGCCATGATGACCGACCTGCGCGTCATTCTGGTGAAACTGGCCGACCGCCTGAACAACATGCGCACTCTGGGCTTCATGCCCGAGCACAAGCAGAGCGCCATCGCCACCGAAACCCTGGATATTTTCGCGCCCCTGGCCTCCCGCCTGGGCATCCACAAAATCCAGACCGAGCTGGAAGATTTATCGCTGTTTTATTTGGAACCGGCGGCGTATTCGGAAATCCGCCTCAACCTTTCCGCCGGGCGCAGCGACCGCCAGCAGTATGTGACGGAAGTCATCGAATACCTCACCCGCCGCGTGCAGGAGTTCAAAATCAAGGCCCGCATTGAGGGGCGGCCCAAGCACATTTACAGCATTTGGCACAAAATGCGCGACCAGAATTTGAGCTTCGACCAGCTTTACGACCTCACCGCCTTCCGCATTATTGTTGATTCCATACAGGACTGCTACAGCGCCCTGGGGGTCATCCACTCGGTGTTCAAGGCCATCCCCGGGCGTTTTAAAGATTACATCAACATGCCTAAAGCCAACGGCTACCAGTCGCTCCACACCGCTGTCATCGGCCCGCGCAACACCCGCATGGAAGTGCAGATACGCACGGTGGATATGCACAACTACGCGGAAAACGGCGTGGCCGCCCACTGGCGCTATAAAAACGGCGGCGCGGTGAGCAGCGAGGAAACCCAGCGCATCACCGCCCTGCGCTCCATCCTCAACTGGCAGGAAAACCTGGACAACCCCGACGCCTTCCTCACCTCGGTCAAAGACAGCCTGGCCGAGCATGAGAGCATTTACGTTTTCACCCCCGCCGGGGACATCAAGGATTTGCCCGCCGGGGCCTGCCCCGTGGATTTCGCCTATTCCATCCACACCATGGTGGGGCACAACTGCGTGGGGGCCAAGGTCAACGGGGTCATTGTGCCGCTGCGGCAAAAGCTGCAAAACGGCGACATTGTGGAGGTTATGACCAGCCGCAACGGCACGCCCTCCCGCGACTGGCTCAACTACGCGGCCAGCCCCCGCGCCAAGGCCCGCATCCGCCAGTGGTTCGCGGCTGAAGAGCGGGTCAAGGCCGTTGATTTCGGCCACGAAATGCTGGAAAAGGAAATGCGCAAGGCGGGCCTCCCCAAGGCCAAACTGGCCAACCAGGAATTGTTGAAAAACCTGGGCTACGCCAACCTTGACGAACTGAACGCCGCCGTGGCCTTCGGCAAGCAGTCCATCCGGCAGATCATGCAGATTTTGGCCCCGGAAAAGTTTAAGCCTGAAACCCCCGCCGAGCCCAGGCACCCGGCGGGGCATGACGCGGGCGCGGCGCCCGACTATGCCCGGCATATTTTGGTGTCCGGCCAGAGCGACATTTTCACCAAACTGGCCAAGTGCTGCTCCCCCATCCCCGGAGAACCCATCATCGGCTACATCACCCAGGGCCACGGCGTGTCCATCCACTCCGCCACCTGCGTGTCCCTGGCCGGGCTGGATTCCGACCGCCTCATCAGCGCCAGCTGGAGCGACCAGCAGGAACAGCTTTTCGACGTGCACCTGCAGGTGCGCACCGAAAACGGGCCCGGCCTGCTCCTCAGCGTGCTGAACATCATCTCCCCCCTGGCGGAAAATATTCTCGAAGCCCACGCCGCCGAAGATGCGGGCGGCGACGGCGTAATGTCTTTCGTCCTGGCCGTGAAAAACCAGTCCCAATTCAACTCGGTGCTGAAAGCCCTCAAAGAAATCCCGGCCGTGAAACGGGCCGAGCGCATTTTCCCGGAGAAAGCGTGACTGCGGCCCTCCCCAACCTCTTGGATTTATCGCTTGACGAATTGACGGCCCTCTGCGTCTCCATCGGCGAAAAGCCTTACCGGGGCAAGCAAGTGGCCGCCTGGCTCTACCGGCGCGGCGCGGAGGATTTTGGCCAGATGACCGACATCGCCGCCGCCGCCCGGCAAAAACTGGCCGCCAGCGCCGCAATCCGCCCCCTGAAAATTTTGGAAGTGGCCGAAGATGAGGAAGCCCGCAAAATTCTGTGGGAACTGGACGATGGCCGCACTGTGGAAAGCGTGCTCATCAACGAGCGCGACCACTTCACCCTCTGCGTTTCCTCCCAGGTGGGCTGCGCCCTGGGCTGCCGCTTTTGCCGCACCGGCACTATGGGCTTTATCCGCAATTTATCACAAGGCGAGATTTTGGGCCAAATTCTCGGGGCGAGAAAGCTCATCGGCCCTGAGCAGCGCATCAGCAATTTAGTGTTCATGGGCATGGGCGAGCCGCTGCTGAACCGCGAAAACGTGATGCGCAGCCTCAAGATCATCACCGATTCCGACCTCCTGGCCATGGCCGGGAAGCGGCTGTCGCTTTCCACCGTGGGCATCGTCCCCGAACTGCCCCTTTTGGCCCAGGGTTCGGATATCGGCCTCACCGTGTCCCTCTCCGCGCCGGACGACGCCCTGCGCGACGACATCATGCCCGTTAATAAAAAATATCCCCTGGCCGCGCTGAAAAAAGCCCTGGCCGCCTGGCCCCTGGCCCGCGGCCGCCGCGTCACCATTGCCTACGTGCTGCTCAAAGGCGTGAACGACCGGCCCGAGCAGGCCCTGGCCCTGAGCCGCTTTCTCACCGGCCTGAAAGTGAAAATTAACCTCATCCCCTTCAACCCCTGGCCCGGCGCGCCCTTCGAGGCCCCGAGCGTGAAGGCGGTGGAGGCTTTTAGGGACACGTTGATTACTAAGCGCTACACGGTTATCGTCCGCTGGTCGAAAGGCCGCAAAGTCTCGGCTGCCTGCGGCCAGCTGAGCGGCGTGCGAATTTTGAAAGACGAAGGAAGCGTATGAAAACCATCGGCATTATCGGCGGCATGAGCTGGGAGAGCACGGCGGAATATTACCGCCTCATGAACACGGCGGTGAAAGAACGGCTGGGCGGGCTGCACTCGGCCCGCTGCCTCATCCACAGCGTGGAGTTCGCGCAGCTGGAGGCCTGGATGGCCAGCGGCGAGTGGGACAACATCGCCGCCGTGCTCTGCGCCGCCGCCCAGGGGCTGGAAGCCGCCGGGGCGGATTTCATCCTCATCGCCACCAACACCATGCACAAATTGGCCGACAAAGTGGCGGCGGCCACCCGCCTGCCCCTGTTGCACATCGCCGAAACCACGGCTGAGGCGCTACTCGCCGCCGGAATAAAAACCGCCGCCCTCCTGGGCACCAAGGCCACGATGGAGATGGATTTTTACACCAAAATCCTCGAAGCCCGGGGCCTGACCGTGCTGATCCCCGAAGCCGTTGACCGCGACTGCCTGCACCGCATAATTTTTGAGGAACTCTGCCAGGGCGTTATCAGCGAAGACTCCCGCCGCGTGGGCCTGGAAATCATGAACCGCCTCCGCGGACGGGGCGCGGAAGCCCATATTCTGGGCTGCACGGAACTGGGCCTTCTCTTCCGCCCCCAGGACACTCCCGTCCCCCTCTTCGACACCGCCCGCCTCCACGCCCTGGCCGCCGTGAACCGCGCCTTGGAGTAGGGGCTGTTTCAGCCCCTGAATACTCAAGCGAGGTAGAATGCTGACCGATAATTATGATAAACAATTGCTATATCGTCGCGGCAATTGCAAACAGAAGCGGGGCAGGTATCTGAAAAAGATACACGACCTTTGCAACCTTACGGAAAACATTGATTTTATTGACCTGAGAGAATCTGACGCGATTCTGCACAACGCCAAAATACCTGTTTGGGACGAGGCCACTCTCACAAAAAGCCTGACGGCGGAACGTGTTGGTGAAATTTTACGATTTGTTAAAGAGAAGTATCATCATAGTTTTTACGTGTTTATAGACCACGATTGGGAATTTTGTGGGACTTTTTTGTTGCCCTCGTTTGAGTTTGTAAACGACAACTTCGATTTCAGAATCCCCAATACCATCACTGATGATATTGTCTTTGTCTCCTTTAATCTGGGTGCTCATATTCATCTGGAATATGAAGAAAACAATGTGAACCTTTATGAATATAGCTGATCTTACGCTCTTTCCTTTTTCCAAATGATTGCGAAGAGCTAGGTTCTATGGTAAACTTGGCGGGTGTGAAATTATGCGGGGAGCGTGAAAAAATGTCCGAGAAAAATTCGAAGCGGTTCGGCGACGATCCTTTTCCGATTAACGCGTTGGGCGCGGGGGAATCCTGGCGCATGTTCTCGATTATGTCGGAATTCGTCAAGGCGTTCACGGCCATGAGCGACGCTGGGCCCTGCGTCAGCATCTTCGGCTCGGCCCGCTCCGCGCCGGATTCGCCGGACTGCCGGATGGCCGAAAACCTGGCGCGCCTGTTGGCCCAGAACGGTTTCGGCGTTATTTCAGGCGGCGGCGAAGGGGTTATGGCCGCCGCCAATAAAGGGGCCACCGAGGCCGGGGGGCTCTCCATCGGCCTGAACATCGAACTGCCCCACGAGCAGATGCCCAACCCCTACGCCAATTTGCAGCTTGATTTCCACTATTTCTTCATCCGCAAGGTCGTGTTCGTCAAATACAGCCAGGCCTATGTGGTGCTGCCCGGCGGCTTCGGCACTATGGACGAACTCTTCGAGGCCATGACCCTCATCCAGACCAGCCGCATCCGCCCTTTCCCCACCTTCCTGATGGGCTCCGACTACTGGGGCGGCCTGGTGGGCTGGATTAAGGAAAAAATGCTGGCCGAAAAATACATCAGCCCCGAAGATTTGGACATTTTCACCATCACCGACTCCCCGGAAGAAGTCGTCCGCGCCATCAAAAAAACGCTGGTGCTGCGGTAAGATTTCATCCCTTCATGCAAACGCGAACCCCGTCACACTTTTGCGCTGTGACGGGGTTCGTATGTGTTGGCACGGCAAAGATTAAAATTCCAAATTTTTCGGGGTGCGCGGGAAGGGGATGACGTCGCGGATGTTGGCCACGCCGGTGACCAGCATCAAGAGGCGCTCAAAGCCCAGGCCGAAACCGGCGTGGGGCGCGGTGCCGAAGCGGCGGCTGTCGAGATACCACCAATAGCTTTCCAAATCCATGCCGGATTCTTCCATGCGCCGGGTCAGCACCTCCAGCCGCTCTTCGCGCTGGCTGCCGCCCACCAACTCGCCGACTTTGGGCACCAATACGTCCATGGCCGCCACGGTGCGGCCGTCGTCGGACAGGCGCATGTAGAACGGCTTGATGTTCGACGGGTAGTCGTGCACGATGACCGGCTTTTTGAAGTGAACCTCGCAGAGGTGCCGCTCGTGCTCGGTTTGCAGGTCAATGCCCCACTCGGGTTTGTATTCGAACTTTTGCCCCGATTTTTTGAGGATATCCACGGCTTCCTCATAGGGCACGCGGGCGTAGCTGTCGGCCAGCAAATTTTCCAGGCGGGCGAAGAGGCCGGGCTCCACGAATTTATCGAAGAGGGCCAGGTCGTCGCGGGCTTTGTCCAGAATATAGCGCACCACAAATTTGATTAAATCCTCGGCCAGGGCCATGTTGTCGGCCAGGTCGGCGAAGGCCATTTCGGGCTCAATCATCCAGAACTCGGCCGCGTGGCGGGGCGTGTTGGAATTTTCGGCGCGGAAGGTGGGGCCGAAGGTGTAGACCTTGCCCAGGGCCAGGGCCAGGGTTTCGGCCTCCAACTGGCCGGAGACGGTGAGCCCGGCCTCCTTGCCGAAAAAGTCCTCCGCATGGCCGGTTTGTCCCTGGGGCAGAGTCGTCACTTTGAACATTTCCCCCGCGCCCTCGCAGTCGCTGCCGGTGATGATGGGGGTGTGGACGTAGAAAAAGCCCCGCTGCCGAAAAAAATCGTGCACCGCCCAGGAGCAGTGGCTGCGGAGCCGGAAAATCGCGCCGAATTTATTGGTGCGGGCCCGGAGGTGGGCAATTTCCCGCAGGAATTCGTCGGAATGCCGCTTTTTCTGGAGGGGGTAGCTCTCCGCGTCGGCCTGGCCGAGCAGCGTCACTTCCTCAGCCGCGATTTCCCACTTCTGCCCGCCGCCTTTGGAGGCCACCAGCCGCCCCCGCACGGCCACCGCCGCGCCGGTGTTGGCGCCCTTCACCGCGCTTTCGTAGGTGGGCAAACTCTCGTCCGCCACCACCTGCACGTTGGCCAGGCAACTGCCGTCATTAATTTCCAGAAAGGAAAACCCTTTCGCGTCCCGGCGGGTGCGAACCCAGCCCCGCACGTCCACCGGGCTGTTTTCAGCCGCTTTACCAGCCAGCAAATCAACGATTGCGCTTCTCATGATATCTTCGGGCTCCCTTGTCCAGTCTTCCGTCGAGGCGGCTTGCTTGTCTAGTTTTTGTACTGTAAATCCAAACGTGCCAAAGGTCAAGTCTGAACGCGAGTCCTTCGCCGTCACCCTTTGCGCCAAAATTCGGGCATAAAGAGAATGAGGATGCTGAAAAATTCCAGGCGGCCGATATACATGCCCAGGCTGAGAATGCCTTTGGCCGGGCCGGGCAGGTGGCCGAAATTTTCGGTGGGGCCCACCGCGCCCAAGCCGAGGCCGACGTTGCCAAGGGCCGAGGCCGAGGCCGAGAAGGCCGTCAAAAGGTCTATGTTCAGGGCCGCCAGCATCAGGGTGGAGGCGGCCATGACCAGGAAATAGATGACCGTGAACGACCACACGGCGGTCATCAGGCTCTCGGGCACGGCCTGGCCCCCCAGGCGCACGGGGATGACCGCCCGGGGGTGGATGTGCTGGCGCAGGGTGCGGCGGATGCCCTTGAACAGCAGCACCCAGCGCACGCACTTCATACCGCCGCTGGTGGAGCCCGAGCAGCCGCCGATGAAGAACAGCACGAACAGCACCCCCTGGCTGAACTGCGGCCAGCTTTCCCAGTCGGCGGTGGTGAGGCCCGTGGTGCTGATGACTGAGACCACCTGAAAATAGGCCAGCCGCAGGGCCTCGGGCCCGGAGTCGTAATAGCCGGTCAGAAGCAGCGGCACAGCCACCAGCAGCCCGGCGGCCAGGATGATGTAAAAGAACACCCGGCACTCAGTGTTGGCCGGGAGCGCCCGCCAGTCGCCCTTCACCGCCAGGTAATACATGGCGAAGTTGAGGCTGCCGAGGAACATGAAAACCGTGAGGATAATTTCCACCCAGGAATTTTGAAAGTGCCCGGCCGAGAGATTGCGGTTGCTGAAGCCGCCGGTGGCAATGGTGCTCATGGCGTGGCACAGCGCGTCAAACCAGCCCAGGCCCCCGGCCATCAAAAGCGCCCAGAGCAGTAAGCTCAGGCAGAGGTAAATCAGCCACAAAAGCTTGGCCGTCTGGGCCAGGCGCGGGTTCAGGCGGTACTGCCCCAGGGTGCTTTCGTTTTTGAAAAGCTGCACCCCGCTCAGGCCGAAAACCGGCAGCACGGCCAACATCAGCACAATAATGCCCATGCCCCCCAGCCAGTGGGTCAGGAGCCGCCAAAACATCAGCGACGGCGGCAGGGCCTCCACATCGCTGATAACCGTGGCCCCAGTGGTGGAAAAGCCGGAAAAGGATTCGAAAACCCCATCCCAAAAGCCCAGCGGCGCGGCGCAGAGCCAGTAGGGCAGGGCCCCCAACAGGCCGATGGTCAGCCAGGCCAGGCCCACGGTGGCCAGCCCGTCGCGGGAGCGGATTTCGTCGTTCTTCCGCTTCTCCCGCCCTTGATAAATAAGGGCGGCGGCGAATAAGGCCACCGCGCCCGCCGCCCGGAAAAAGACTTCCGCCGCGCCGTCCCCCGTTATCAGTGAAACGGCTATGGGGCACAGCATGGCCCCGGCCAGCATCAGGAATGTCCAGCCGCACATATAGAGCACAAGGCGAAAATTGACCGCCAGCTTCATTGAAGGATAGTCCTCGGTGTCTTATTTTGAGAGCAGCTTTTCCAGGGCGGGGATGGCCTCGGCCTTGGCCACCACGGCCACCACGTCCCCGGCGTTGATGACGGCGGCCCCGTGGGGGATGATGATTTCCTCGCCCCTGGTGATGGCCACGATGAGCGCGCCGGGGGGGATTTTCAGCTCCATCAGCTTCCTGCCGACGGCCTTGGCCCGCTCCATGACCTGGAATTCAATGATTTCCGCCTCTTCGTCAGCCAGGGTGGCCACAGAGATGACCCGGCCCTTGCGGATATATTTCAGCACCGCGCTCACCGCCGCCACGCGGGCCGAAATCATGCCCTCCAGGCCGATGGCCGAAACCAGCGGGGCGTAGGAAGAGCGGTTGACGCGGGTGATGGTGTGGCGCGCGCCCAGGCGTTTGGCCACCAGGCAGGCGATGAGGTTGCTTTCATCATTGGTGGAAACGGCGATGAAGGCGTCGCTGTCGCCGGTGCTTTCCTCTTTCAGCAAATCCTGGTCGCTGCCGTCGCCTTTGATGACCATGGTGCGGGTGAGGCGTTCGCTGAGGTATTCGCTGCGCTCCGGCGATTTTTCAATGAGTTTGACGCTGAAATTCCGCTCCTCAGTTTCCAGCCGCCTGGCCAGGGCCAGGCCCACTTCGCCGCCGCCGGCGATGACCACGTTGCGGATGGGTTCCGGGTCAAGCTTGAAAAATTCAGCCACCTTGCGGGCGTCGTCAGCCCCGGCGGCCACATAGACCAAATCATCGGCCCGCAGGATGGTGTCCCCGCGCGGGATGACCAAATCGTGCCGCCTATAAATGGCCGCGATCAGGAGGTCGGCCGTGCCGGAATCGCGGGGCAGAAGCTCGGCCAGGGGCCGGTTCAGCAGATGGTGCTTGCGCGTCAGGCGAAGGCCCACCAGCTTCAGCCGACCCCGGGCCACGTCGATAACGTCGGACGCGCCGGGATAGTCGATGAAGTCCATAATGGCCTGCACCGCTTCCAGGCTGGGGTTGATGATGAAGTTGAGGCCGAAGTCGGAGCGGAAGCGTTTTTCATCAAAAAATTCATAGTAGCCCGAAGCCCGCACCCTGGCCATGCGCTGAATGTCCGGCGGGGCCAGAAGCTGGGCCAGGCGGCAGGCCATGATGTTGGTCTCGTCGCTGCCGGTGACGGCCACCAACAGGTCGGCCTCGCGGAGCCCGGCAGCGGCCAGGGTTTCGGGGTCGGCCCCGCGCCCC
>JAITVE010000327.1 GCA_031285975.1 Candidatus Adiutrix sp.
CAGCCCAGGGTCTGACGCTTCAGCCGCTTTGCGGCGCCTTAAAAACTGTGGCCGGGGTCAGTCGAAGCGACTGATCCCGGTTGCATTTCTGAATCAGCAATAAAAACATACAGAGTCACTTTCTCAACATGTTGATATATAAGGTGTTCGATGAGTGAGATAAAAATGTACGGCCCGCCGAAGGATGAAGAAGCCGAGGTGTCACCGTCATCAACCCCGGCGGGGCCGGGGCAGCCGGGTTCGGGTGCCACGGGAGCTGCGGATGAACAGGCCCCACCCCTGACGCCGGACAGCGGGCTCCTGGGGCTGGTGCTCATTGCCCGCTTTCACCAGATTCCGGTGACGCCGGAGGGGCTGGCCCACCAGTTCGCCCCGGCGGTGAAAAACTTGGGGGAACCGGCCCGTTTCGGCGAGCAGGAAATTTTGCTGGCCGCCAAAAGTTTAGGCTTCCGGGCCAAAAACGCCCCCCTCAGCCTTAAAAATATCGATAACGCCATTCTCCCGGCCCTGTGCCAAAACACTTCCGGCGAATATTTTATACTGGTGCAAAGCGTTTCGGGCGCGGACGGCCCCAGCGCTATCGCCAAAGAAGCGTCGGCGGGCGAAGATTCGGGCGACCTCCAATACCTCATTCATAACCTGGTTCCCGCGCCGGCCCCGCGCAAAGTTACGGCTGAGGAACTGACTTCTTTCTGGGACGGGCGGGCCATTTTGCTCAGCCCCCGGCGCTCGCCTTTCTTCGGCCTGCACCGCGAGTTCAACCTCAAGTGGTTTATCCCCTCCCTCATAAAATATAGGCGGCTCTTCGGCGAGGTGTTGTTGGCCTCGTTCCTCATTCAGCTTTTCGGCCTGGTCACGCCCTTGTTCTTTCAGGTGGTTATGGATAAAGTCTTGGTGCACAAGGCTTTGACCACGCTGGATGTGCTGGCTATCGGCTTTTTGGCGGCTTCGTTCTTTGAGGTCATCTTGAACGCCCTGCGCAATTACCTCTTCAGCCACACCACCACCCGGGTGGACGTCGAGCTGGGCGCCCGGCTGTTCAACCACCTGACGGCCCTGCCCCTGGCCTGGTTCCAGGCCCGCCAGGCCGGGCAGTCCGTGGCCCGCGTGCGCGAGCTGGATTCACTGCGCAACTTCATCACCTCCACGGCTTTGACTTTGGTCATCGACCTGGGCTTCACCTTCGTGTTCTTCGCGGTTATGTATTTTTACAGCCCGACTTTAACCCTGATCGTGCTGGCTTCCATTCCTTTTTATGTGCTGCTCTCTGTCTTTATCACCCCTATTTTAAAACACCGTCTGGACAAAAAATTCCAGCACGGCGCGGCCAACCAGTCCTTCCTGGTGGAGGCGGTCACGGGCGTGGAGACCATCAAGAGTTTGGCCCTGGAACCGCAGATGCAGAAACGCTGGGAAAACATGCTGGCCAGCTACGTCACCGCCGGGTTCCGGGCGCAGAATTTGGGCCAGATGGCCGGACAGGCGGCCAGTTTTATCCAGAAGCTGACAACTCTGTTGATTATCTGGTTTGGAGCCCATCAGGTGATGGAAGGCGAACTGACCGTGGGCCAACTGGTGGCCTTTAACATGATCGCCGGGCGGGTCAGCGGCCCCATCCTCAAGCTGACCCAACTGTGGCAGGATTTCCAGCAGGCCGGTATCTCCCTCAAACGCCTGGGCGACATCCTCAACACGCCCCGCGAACCGGGCATGGATCCCGGTCGGGGCAGTTTGCCTGACCTCAAGGGGGCGGTGCAGTTCGAACATGTCCGCTTCCGCTACCGGCCTGACGGGCCAACGGTGTTAGAGGATATGACCATCGACATCCATCAGTGCGAAATCATCGGGCTGGTGGGCCGCTCGGGCAGCGGCAAGAGCACCCTGGCCAAGCTCATCCAGCGGATGTATGTGCCGGAGGGCGGCCGGGTTATGGTGGACGGCGTGGATTTGGCCTTGGTGGACACGGCCTGGCTGCGCAAGAGCATCGGGGTGGTGTTGCAGGAAAACGTGCTCTTCAGCGGCACGGTGCGGGAAAACATAGCCCTGGCCGACCCCGGTATGCCGATGGAAAAGATCGTCCGCGCCGCAAAGCTGGCCGGGGCGCATGATTTTATTTTGGAACTGCCGGAAGGCTATGACACGCAGGTGGGTGAGCGCGGCGGCAGTCTTTCGGGAGGCCAGCGGCAACGCCTGGCCATCGCCCGAGTTTTAACCGGCGACCCACGTATTTTGATTTTCGATGAGGCCACTTCAGCGCTGGACTATGAATCGGAACGGGTTATCCAGGACAACATGGCCGCCATCTGCCGGGGCCGCACGGTCTTTATCATCGCCCACCGGCTGTCGGCCGTGCGCCTGGCCAACCGCATTTTCGTGCTGGACAAGGGCCGCCTGGTGGAGGGCGGCCCGCCCAAAGCTTTGATGGAAAAGAAGGGCTTCTTCTACAACATGGTCATGAACCAGAACCAGATGTCCTCGCCCCGCCCGGCCCCGGTTCCGGCGGTCAGGAAGGAGCCTATCCAGTGAACACGGAG
>JAITVE010000329.1 GCA_031285975.1 Candidatus Adiutrix sp.
ACCGACGCCTCCTGGTTCACGAATTCGCGGCCCTGCAAAGCCCGCATTCGCCAGGTGGCCGCCGCCTTTAATTACCGTATCGGCCCGCTGCGCCCCCAACTTGAGCAAAAAATACATCCGGCCTCATTTTTTGATTATAAACCACTCAAGGCCTATATAGCAAGCGGCATCGGCTTTTACTGAACCGAAACTTTCAGAAAGTTCCAGGCGGCCAAAGCTTCCCCCGAGCAGATAACTATGCAAAATATATACCAAAACTTGACAGGCGCGGACGCCGCGTTTTTGACGGCGGCACTTATAATTAATAAAATGGTTCCATGAAAAAAGAACCGCCGAAGCCAGATACTCAGCCCCGTCATACCGGCGAAGGCCGGTATCCATGCCTTTCTCTGGTGCCGCCACCGCCCTCCGTGCCCCCCCCGCCGGTCGTCAGTCATTCCGGCAGAGGCCGGAATCCATTTCTAGTGGAGTCTTTTGTCGGCACCCCTGCGTGCTCTCACTTCGTCATTCTTGCGGAGGCAGGAATGACGACCGTGGGGGTACGTAGAGGGAGGCAATGCCATCCAAGAAAAAGGCATGGGCCCCGGCCTTCGCCGGGATGACGAGGAGAGAGTGTATAGGGGCAGGCATGAAGCGACCCGCCCATATGGGCAATTTTTCGGGGGATAGGCCCGCCGGGCGCATTATTTTACTTGACATTAATAGTGGCTTTACTTATAGTTGAAGATTCCAAGAGCTTGTGGAGGTTTATTCATATGTATGCAGTAATCAAAACCGGGGGCCGCCAGTATCGGGTCGAACCGGGCCAGATCGTCAGAGTCAACAAACTGGAAGCCGCCGTGGGCGAGACCATCTCCTTGGCCGAAGTCCTATTGGTCAAAGACGGCGACACCCTGAAAGCCGGAACTCCCCTGCTCGACGGCGCCACCGTTTCGGCCACGGTCGTGGAACAGGACCGGGCCAAGAAGATCATCGTCTTCAAAAAGAAACGCCGCCAGGGCTACCAGAAAAAACAGGGCCACCGCCAGGATTACACCGCCCTGAAAATCACGGCCATCAACCAGGCTTGATGAGCCTGCCTTGGCCGACCTGATTCGCTGCGGCGCGACCCCTTTGGGGCTTTCGCCACAGCGCGACAGTATCGTACAGTTTACGGCCCCGCGCCGGTAATATTTGGGAGATTTCATCATGGCTCATAAAAAAGCTGGCGGCTCCAGCCGCAACGGACGCGACACCATCGGCAAACGCCGCGGCGTGAAACGCTATGCCGGGCAGGCCGTCAAAGCAGGCAACATCCTGGTGCGCCAGTTGGGCACCAAAATCCACCCCGGCCAGAATGTTGGCCTGGGCCGAGATTACACCATCTTCGCCCTCATCGACGGCGTGGTTAAATTCGAACGCTTTGGCGCCGACCGCAAAAAAGTCAGCGTCTACCCGGCGGAGCAGCAGAGCGCGTAACGGTTGCGCCGGGCTTGATGGATGGCGGATAAGGAGCAGGAGACCTACAAAAAACAGGAGACAAAATAATGAGCGCTGGCGTGGGTATTTTGTATGTTTTTTTGATCAGTATTGCTTCCTTGATATTCGGGCTTAAGGGGTTCATTTGGGGAACCATCGGCATAGTGGCCTGGATTTTTCATTCAAACAAGTGATTTGGCGACATCGGCTATCGGCTATCGGCTTTAAGCCGTCCCTTTATTCAAGGGGCGGCTTTTGCTATTTTGACCAACAGGTCGCCCCGGCTGCCGTCGGGCCGGGCCAGGCCGTAGCCCGCCATTTTGAAATTCGCGCCCAAGGCCGTTCCAGCCGGAACGGTGAAACGCAGGGGGCGGCCGCTGAGGTCGGTCACCAGCGGGCGGCAGCCCTCGGCCAGTTCCTGGGCGCTCAGTTCCACAAAGGTCAGGATATCGTAGTCGCGGCGGGTGAATTGGGGGTCGGGGGTCACGGTGAGGGGCACAATGACGTCGCCGGGCTGGCCGCCGGGGCGGGTCATGGGCCCCTGCCCCCGTGCCACCAGCTTGCGGCCGCTTTGCGAGGCGGGGGGCACGGTCACGGGCACCTTCACCGCCCCGGTGGAGGTGTTGTAGGCCACGAATTTTTCCGCGCCCAGAGCCGCCTCTTTGAACGACACCACCAAGGGGATGACGATGTCCGGGGAGCGGCTCTCGCGCTGGCCGTCTTTCTGCCCGAACCCCGCGAAAAAATCGCTCACCCGCACCCGCTGCTCCTCGCGGCTGGGGGGGGCGGCGTTCCCGCCCAAAATGCGGTCAAGGGCATCGCGGGCGTTTTCCAGGCCGAAGAGTTTGAAGAAATCCCCGGGCTCAAAGCCCTGAAAAATATCTTCGCGGCTGAATTCATTCTTAAAATCCGCCGGGCCCAGCAGGTCATACTGCCGCCGCTTGGCCGGGTTGCCCAGCACGGCGTAGGCCTCGGCCACGGCCTTGAACCGCTCCTCGGCCAGGTGGGAGCCGGGGTTGCGGTCGGGGTGCCATTGCACGGCCAGGCGGCGGTAGGCTTTTTTGATTTCCTCTATGGTGGCCTGGCGGCTGACCCCCAGGGTGCGGTAATAATCAACTGCCACGGTTCGCCGTCTCCATTTTGGCTCGCTCGGCCAGGGACTCGAGGCGGCGGGCCAGGGCCAGATACTCCGGCTGGCCGAGAATGCTCAGGCCCGCTTCGTCCGGGGCTTCGCTCTCCACTTCCAGGTGCCCGCAGCCCACCAGCCGCCCGGCCACGCCCTGGCACGGCCGCACCCCGCGCAGGGCTGCCAGGCTCACCCGTTCCCGCCGCCCCAGCCCCCACCAGGACTCGGCCTCAATATGCGTAGCCGTCAGGGTGTATTTCAGGCTGAAACGGTGTACAATGACCAGAAGGCACGCGATACTCAAGGCCGCCCACTTGGCCGGATGCCCCTCGGGGTCGCGCTCCAAAAGCAGCACCGCCGGGCCCAGGGCCAGGCCGAAGAACAGAAACCAGGCCGAACGAAGGGCCGGGCGGAATTTTTCAGCAGCGAAAACAGGGGTGTCCATACTCTACCAGCAGTGCCCGGACGCAGCAAAAAAACGC
>JAITVE010000330.1 GCA_031285975.1 Candidatus Adiutrix sp.
CAGCCCAGGGTCTGACGCTTCAGCCGCTTTGCGGCGCCTTAAAAACTGTGGCCGGGGTCAGTCGAAGCGACTGATCCCGGTTGCATTTCTGAATCAGCAATAAAAACATACAGAGTCACGTTCTCAACGTGTTTATATATAAGGTGTTTGATGAGTGAGATAAAAATGTACGGCCCGCCGAAGGATGAAGAACCCGAGGCTTCACCGTCATCAACCCCGGCGGGGCCGGGCCATCCGGGTTCGGGTGCCACGGGAGCTGCGGGGGAACAGGCCCCACCCCTGCCGCCGGACAGCGGGCTCCTGGGACTGGTGCTCATCGCCCGCTTTCACCAAATCCCGGTGACGCCGGAAGGTCTCGCCCACCAGTTCGCCCCGGCGGTGAAAAATCTGGGGGAACCGGCCCGCTTCGGCGACCAGGAACTCTTGCTGGCCGCTAAAAGCCTGGGCTTCCGCGCTAAAGCTGCCAGCCTCAGCCTCAAAAACATCGACAACGCCATTCTCCCGGCCTTGTGCCAAAACACTTCCGGCGAGTATTTTATACTGGTGCAAAGTATCTCGGGCGCGGACGGCCCCAGCGCCATCGCCAAAGAAGCTTCGGCTGACGAAGATTCCGGCGAAGTCCACTACCTCATCCACAACCTGGCCCCCGCACCCGGCCCCCGCAAAGTCACCGCCGAGGAATTGACCACCTTCTGGGACGGCCGGGCCATCCTGCTCAGTCCCCGGCGCTCGCCCTTCTTCGGCCTGCACCGTGAGTTCAACCTCAAATGGTTCATCCCCTCCCTCATTAAATATAGGCGGCTCTTCGGCGAAGTGCTCCTGGCCTCGTTCCTCATCCAGCTTTTCGGCCTGGTCACCCCGCTGTTCTTTCAGGTGGTCATGGATAAAGTGTTGGTGCACAAGGCTTTGACCACGCTGGACGTTCTGGCCATCGGTTTCCTGGCGGCCTCATTCTTTGAAGTCATTTTAAACGCCCTGCGCAATTACCTTTTCAGCCACACCACCACCCGGGTGGATGTGGAACTGGGCGCCCGGCTGTTCAACCACCTGACGGCCCTGCCATTGGCCTGGTTCCAGGCCCGCCAGGCCGGGCAGTCCGTGGCCCGCGTCCGCGAACTGGATTCCCTGCGGAACTTCATCACCTCCACGGCGCTGACCTTGGTGATCGACCTGGGCTTCACCTTCGTGTTCTTCGGGGTCATGTATTTTTACAGCCCCACCCTGACCCTGATCGTCCTGGCCTCCATTCCCTTTTACGTGCTGCTCTCTGTCTTTATCACCCCTATTTTAAAACACCGGCTAGACAAAAAATTCCAGCACGGCGCGGCCAACCAGTCCTTCCTGGTGGAGGCGGTCACCGGCGTGGAGACCATCAAGAGTTTGGCCCTGGAACCGCAGATGCAGAAACGCTGGGAGAACATGCTGGCCAGCTACGTCACCGCCGGTTTTCGCGCCCAGAATCTTGGCCAGATGGCCGGGCAAGTGGCCAGTTTTATCCAGAAGCTGACAACTCTGTTGATTATCTGGTTTGGAGCCCATCAGGTGATGGAAGGCGAATTGACCGTGGGCCAACTGGTGGCTTTCAACATGATCGCCGGGCGGGTCAGCGGCCCCATACTCAAGCTGACCCAATTGTGGCAGGATTTTCAGCAGGCGGGCATTTCCCTCAAACGCCTGGGCGACATCCTCAACACGCCCCGCGAACCGGGTATGGATCCCGGCCGGGGCAGTCTGCCTGACCTCAAGGGCGCGGTGCAGTTCGAACATGTCCGCTTCCGCTACCGGCCTGACGGGCCGACGGTGTTGGAGGATATGACCATCGACATCCACCAGGGCGAAATCATCGGTTTGGTGGGCCGCTCAGGCAGCGGCAAGAGCACCCTGGCCAAGCTCATCCAGCGGATGTATGTGCCGGAGGGTGGCCGGGTCATGGTGGACGGCGTGGACTTGGCCCTGGTGGACACGGCCTGGCTGCGCAAGAGCATCGGGGTGGTGTTGCAGGAAAACGTGCTCTTCAGCGGCACGGTGCGGGAAAACATCGCCCTGGCCGACCCCGGTATGCCGATGGAGAAAATCGTCCGCGCCGCCAAGCTGGCCGGGGCGCATGATTTTATTTTGGAACTGCCGGAAGGCTATGACACGCAGGTGGGCGAGCGCGGCGGCAGTCTTTCGGGAGGCCAGCGGCAACGCCTGGCCATCGCCCGCGTGCTGACCGGCGACCCTCGTATTCTAATCTTCGATGAAGCCACCTCGGCGCTCGACTATGAATCGGAACGGGTTATCCAGGACAACATGGCCGCCATCTGCCGGGGCCGCACGGTCTTCATCATCGCCCACCGTCTGTCGGCAGTGCGCCTGGCCAACCGCATCTTCGTGCTGGACAAGGGCCGCCTGGTGGAGGGCGGCCCGCCCAAGGCTTTGATGGAAAAGAAGGGCTTCTTCTACAACATGGTCATGAACCAGAACCAGATGTCCTCGCCCCGCCCGGCCCCGGTTCCGGCGGTCAGGAAGGAGCCTATCCAGTGAACACGGAG
>JAITVE010000369.1 GCA_031285975.1 Candidatus Adiutrix sp.
CGCGACCACTGCGGAGCAGGCGCGAACCAATCTGGGGATAACTGGCGGCGCTGTAGGCATGGATACTACCAAAGTAGGTTGTGTTTGGCCGTTTTCGCAATATCACGGAGCGCCCCTGAAACTTCCCGCAGGGGGCACGTGGTCAGGCTTTTGTATCTCGTATGACGACGCCAGAACTGGTGTAAGGTACCCCTATCCTAATGTGCTGACTTCTTCTATAGGAGGTGCCGATCATAACTATTTCGCGTTCACACTGCCCGGCGGCTCCCAGTTGCCATTCGCGTTGGACCCCGTAGACGTCACATTACCAGCAGGTTACTGCGGCATTGCCATCCGCGTAGCCTAAACTAAGGATTGAACCATGATAAAAGCTGTTTTCAGGTTTATATTTTTTATTCCTCTCGGCTTGACGATGACCGCGCTGAGTTACCTGATTGCCCCTTTTGCCGTTTTGCTGGCCAGCGAGGCTGGCTGGCTTCCCCACAGTCTCCGAATTTTCCAGACCCCGGACAACTCGCTCGATGGGGACAAAGGCTGGAAAAACGAGCACCGGCTATTTCGCGACTCGCCCAAGGTTGACCAGGGCTGGCGGCGTTGGATTAATCGTTTCCTTTGGCTCTGGCGGAATCCGGCGCATGGATTTAAACGGGAATATCTCGGTTTTAGCCCGGGATCCGGGTTCGCCTACGCCTACCGGGGCAACCAGCAAACTGGAAACAGGCCACTTTCAAACGGAGTCGTCTATCGCCAAGCGACCAACCCCGACGGAAGAACAGGCTTCCAGTTTTACTTTGTGCGAGCCTGGTCAAAAAAATACTGCCTGCGCATAAATTTAGGCTGGAAGCTCTGGCAGTCGCCGCCCGTGGGCGAATACGCCCAACACGTTTTCAGCATCAACCCCTTTATGGGGTACTCATTATAGGAGGCGATGTTATGGATGATTACAGCTTTATGCCGACGCCGGCCTTTACGGAGGCCTTGAATCACATGCTGGAATTCGAGGGCGGTTACGCCGACGTCAAGGGCGACAGCGGCGGCGAGACCTTCCGGGGCATTTCCCGCCGCAACTGGCCCAAGTGGTCAGGTTGGCCGCTGATCGACCGGGCCAAGGCCGACGGATACCGCACGGCCGCGAAGATCAACGCCGCCTTTGCCGACAACAGCGGGATGCGTGACCTGGTGGCCCTGTTTTATCACGAGCATTTCTGGTCACCCTGGGAACGGCACAAGTGGCCTCCGCGCCTCACGGCCAAGGTCTTTGACACCGGCGTCAACGTGGGAACCGGCGGGGCGGCCAGAATTTTGCAGAACGCCCTGAACAGCCTCAATCCGGCGGTTAGGCTGAAGGTGGACGGGGCTATAGGCACCCTCACCCAAGACGCTCTGGGCCTGGCCTTGAACGCGCCGAACGGGCTTAACCGGGTGCTGGCGGCCTATGCCGAGGCTCAGGCCAACTATTACCGGGCCATAGTGGAGCGCAAGCCGAGCCAGGCCAAATTCCTCAAAGGCTGGCTCAGGCGGGCGGCGTGGCTGCCGAAGTAAGAGAGGCCGGGAATGAGAGATGCTTTATATTTCCTTTCCCAGGTTTGGCAGGGATGGTCAATCAAAATTCCCCTGTCCGCGCTGGCCGCTTTTTACACCAAACAACTGGGCGGCGGGGACGCGGCCTTGCTGTGGATATTTTCGGGCATGATTTTTGCTGACCTGGCGCTCGGCACCTGCCTGGCCGTCAAGCGGCGGCGGTTCAACTACCACAAATTTTGCCGCTGGGTAATCAAGGTAGGCACACATTTTTCTGTTATTATCGTCGTAGGCTTGGGCCTCCGGTCTATCCTGGAGCCGCTTGGCATAGATTTCCCGCTGCTTGACTTATTCATGGGGATGTTGATCTGCACCGAAGCCCTGTCCATTCTGAAACATATGCAGCGGCTGGGGCTGCCGGTCCCCAAGCTGGCCGCCCGGATACTGACCGACGTCCAGGCCAGGGCCGAAAACGAAGCGGCCGACTTTTTCAGCCGGCCGGAAAACGATCGTCGGAGAGGCCCCAGGCCGGAACCAGATGAAGGGTCGGGGAAAGCTTATGATGACGGGCAGGATTAAACTGGTAGTGGCCGGGGCCGTCCTTCTGGCCGTGGCCCTGGGGGTGTGGTGGATCACGGCCGGCTACAAAGACGCCGCTTGGGGGGCCAGGCTAGCCGAAATGGAAAAGACTCAGGCCGAGGCCCACGCCCTGGCCATGGAAACGGCTTTGGCCAAAGAGCGGTCCGCCCGCGAACAAGCCGACAAACTGGAGGTGGCCTATAATGACCAGATTCGGGAAATCAATAAGCTGGCTTTTGATAACGAGCGCCTGCTGGCTGATAACGGCGGGCTGCGGGACAAAAACGCCAGCCTCGCCGCTGACGCTAAAAGAAAGCCCGCCGGCGGCGCTGTCTGTCCCACCCCCGAGCCGGGGCGGCTTTCGGTCCAGACTTCTCGAAAACTTTTAGAACTGGCCGACGAGGCCGATCGGCTCCACACTTACGCGGATACCTGTTATAGGTGGATCAATCGGGAGAGGCTTTCCGAAGGTTCGAATCCCTAATCAGATTAGAACGCATTGTCAGCGGCCTATTGTCAGATCATTGTCAGATGCTCTAAAACCCTTACCCATCATATGATAAAGAGGGTTCGAATCCCTCTCTCTCCGCCAGTTAAATCATTGAAGATATTCAGTTTTTAGCTCTTTGGAATCTTCGAAATTCGTTGTCAGGGCATTGTCAGGCATAGTCAGAAGGTCTTGACGTCGGGCATACAAGCCTTTCATCGTTTCGCCTTCCAATCTGAGGTAGCGGTCAAAGGCTTTATTTGTCGTGTGGCCGGTCGCTTTGCGGACCTCTTCGTAGCTGGCCACCCGGCGGAGGGCTGTGGCCGTGGAATGCTTGGTGCCGCCGTATAGGTCAACGCCCTCTATACCCAAGGCCGCGCAGGCGGTCTTCCAAGTTTTCCACAGGAATTGAGGGCCGAAGCACTGCCCGGCAAAGCGACCCTCTTCATGGCGGAAAAATGGCAGCGATGGGTGGTCGGCTGGGAACCGGTCCAAAATGTCCAAATCGGCATCTAAAAGCGGAACTACTTTGAGGCGGTGTTCCTTGGCGTGTTCCGGCAGTACTGTCAATAGGCCCCGGTTTCGGTCAATCTGGCCCTCGGTTAAGGACAGCATTTCGCCAGGGCGGATGCTGATGTAAGTGGCCAGCCACTTTATAGCCAACCAAACCCTGG
>JAITVE010000407.1 GCA_031285975.1 Candidatus Adiutrix sp.
AGCAGTTTTTCCAGGCTGTCCTGTTTCTGAACAATTTTTGTGGCCATACTCTTCTCCGCTGTGGTAACATAAAAGTCAGTTTTTAGAACCGTGAACCGTAGGGAATGCCATGTTTAAAAAATTCGCCCGGCTTCAAAACCGCGCTGAGCGGCTGGAAATCTATAACATCTTGAAATTCAACATCAACGCCTGCCTCAAGCTGGTGGAATTGCTGCTGTTGACGGTGATGGTGGCCGGGTTCGCCTGGATGCTCTCCGCGCCGCTGATGCGGCTGGGCTTTTACGCGGGCTCGGCCCTGAGCATCGGGGCGATGCTTTTCATTGTGCGGCTGCTGCGGCTGCCCTTCATTTTCGCCGCCGGTCAACTGGCCGCCGATTTCGGGCTCGACCCGCGCCCCGTCTCCCGGCGGCTCAAAGCTATCCTGGGGCTGGAGGCCCGGCGGGCAACGGCCTTATGGCTGCTTTCCGTGCTGCTCTTCTGGGCCCTTAGGCTGGAATTATGGGCCTGGACGCTGCTCACCCTGGCCGTGGGCCTGGCCCTGGCCGTCCTCATGGCCGCCCGCCCCACCCTCTGGAGCCCGGAAAAACTGCGCCCCGCGCGGGAAGGCGAACTGCCCCCGGCCCTTCTGGCCAAGCTCGAGGCCTGGGCCCCCCAGACCGGGATATCCAGCCGCTCGATACTGATTTCCACCAGCTTTTTCCCCGAGCTCACCCCGCCCCAGTTAATCGGCCTGCATGGCAAGCAGGTGAAAATCCCGGAACGGGCGCTGTCGGCTTTTCCGCCGCGCGAAATATCGCTGCGGACGGCGGCGGCCGTGATTGGGACGCTGGTGAAGGCCCCGCTGAAATTTTTGCTCCTGCGCGCCTGCTCCCTGGCCGTGGCCGTGCCCTTGGCCGCCATTATGATAAGCACCGTTGGCGCGCAGTTGTGGCTCTACCCCGTCACCGTCAGCCCGGCGCTCATCACCCTGCTCTGGGCCGGGCTGTGGCTGGGGCACAATTTGGGTGATTTCGCCGCCCGCCTCACCCGCCGCGCCCTGGACGCCCAATTGGCCGCCGCCGCCTCCGTGCTGCTCAAAGACGAGGAGGCCCCCGCCAAGGCAGCGGACACCCTGGCCGAAAAAAACCTCGAAGAAGAAGCCGCCCCCGCCTGGCGCGAAATCTTCCGTGACCGCCACACCCGCCGCGCCTTCATCGCCAAAGTCAAATTCCAGCAACACCTCTCCAAATTCACCGAGGACAAGGATGGCGAGGACGACAAAGACCACGAATAGCCCCGCCCCCCAGCCAAACTGGAAAGACTGTACCACATTTCACCCTGGGAACGCTACAGCCGTCTGCCCTCAACCGCCCGTCATTCCGGCGAAGGCCGGAATCCCTGCCTTTCCCGTACCGCTAACAAACCCACGGCCACACCCGACCCTATCGCAGCGCCACTTGTCCGAGGCGTTCAACCGAGTTGTGGCGCTGCTACACGACCCTTTGTGATTACTAACCGCGCCTCTTCCCACGCCGCAGGCGCGGCACCACTTGTCTGAGCCGTTCAGGCGAGTTGTGGCGCCGCTACACGGTCGCCGCTGATTCACTAGCCGACACGCAGGTCCAGGGGCGCGTAGCCCTTGGCGCGCGGAGATTCTTAAGAGGGGCTCGCGTTAGCCCCTCTTAAGCGGGGTTTGGGGCGGAGCCCCATACAACATTCGCCGCGAAGCCCCACCAAGAAAAAGGCATCGGGCACACCTTCGCCGGTATGACAGCGGTGGCGGTTCATATTTGAGACTGTTTTTCCAAATGCGGTTGCTCTGGGCCCCAACAGGCCCGTTATTTCGTCAAAAGCTACCTGAGAGCATACATAATCAGAAGACAGAGCGCGGCGCCGACCGTGGCTCCGAGCAGCAACTTTTTCCTTTCGTCTACTTTTGCCATATAATCGGCTATGCGCTGCACTCTGTTCAAAAAGTGGATGATAATTTCTTGCAGTACAACGGCGGGTATAATAGAAAACAGGCTTGTCGTGACAGCCAAGGCTACCGAAAATGAACGGCCATAGTTAGTGTGGCGCAACCTCTTTGCTCACGCAGAGCAGAGCAAAAAAGAGAATAAGGACGCCCAAAGAACCCAAACGCCAACTCAGCCACTTAAGACTGTCCTGCCGCACCTCGAGGAACGCGCCGATTTTGATTATCAAGGCGGCCAGAGGGCCGTCGGGCAGCACCAGGGCGTTGCCGGTGCGGGCATTCACGCGCACTGCGATCTCAGGATCGGTCAGAGCGTCCACCGCCCCGGCCGTTTTGAGCCTGGAACCGAAGATGACAAAAAAGCTCTCAGCCGTTACCCCGCGATCCAGCTTGACGGAACGGCAGACCATTCTCCCCTCTTTCAATTCCACCGGCCCGCCGCCTTTGATGCCGACAAGCCGGGCCCCGCTTTTGAGAAAGAGTGAAAAAGCTACCCGCGACCGCGTTGACTGGTTGAGTTCAAAGGCGTAACGCTCCACATCAGTATACGGCATATAGAATTTCGGTCGCCGTCCTACCCAAAAGCTATTAACTCCCAAGCCGATAAAGGGCTGGCCCAGGTTGCGGCGAATATTGAAATAATCTTTCATGCCCGGAAACATTATGACGAGGCTTGCCGTCATGATGCCGATGTGCCATTGAACGGCTCCGGCTATAAAAATCAACAGGCCCAGCACAAAAAGGATACTAGGGGCGGCGGCAATATCCGTTATCCCGATGCGGGCGTAATATTCTCTCTTGCTGGCCGCCGACAGCTTGAGATTCAGGCCGGTTGCGTTGTCCATCAATCCTCTCCGTTGCGGTACACATCAACACGTTATCATTTTTTGCAGATTGGTTTATGGTAATCCAAAACCGGGTGGCCGTCAAATCCGCAATGATTTGTTCGTAAAAACGGGAGCATTACAAAATCTTTTCATTGTTATAGAAATTTGCTATGATAGCTCATCACACTATCATGGAGCGGACTGCATGAGCCTTTTATCAAACTGCACTTCCGGGGGCTGCGGGGCCAAAATCGGGCCGGCGGAATTGGCCGAGCAGCTCAAAAAGTTGCCACTGTTCCACGATCCGCGCCTGGTGACTGGCTTTGAAAGCTCCGACGACGCGGCTGTCTATCGCCTGGGGGCGGACACGGCCATCATCTCCACCGTGGATTTTTTCCCGCCTATGGTGGAGGCTCCCCATCTCTTCGGCCAAATCGCGGCGGCCAACGCCCTGAGCGACGTCTACGCCATGGGCGGCAAAGCCATCTGCGCCCTGAACCTGGTCTGCTTTCCGCAAAAGATGGATCAGGAAATTTTGGGGCAAATCCTCCTGGGCGGCGCGGAAAAAGTGGCCGAGGCCGGGGCGGCGCTCTGCGGCGGGCACTCCATTTACGACCACGAGCCCAAGTACGGCCTGGCCGTCACGGGCCTCGTGCACCCGGACAAAGTGCTGCGCAACAACACCTGCGCCGAGGGCGACGGGCTGATTTTGACCAAGGCCCTGGGGGTCGGCCTGATTATGAGCGCCGTGCGGGCCGGGCTGGCGAAGGACGAAGAATACGCCGCCGCCACGGCCAGCATGACGCGCCTGAACAAATACGCCGCCGAAAAACTGGCCGCCTACCCGGTGAATGCCTGCACCGACGTCACCGGCTTCGGCCTGTTGGCCCACGCCGCCGAAATGGCCGGGAGCGGGCACAGCCTGACTATAAACTTCGACTCCCTGCCCTGCCTCCCCGGCGCGCTCGGCTACGCCGCCGACTACCTGGCCACGGCGGCCGGGCAGCGCAACCGCAACCACATCGCGGCCTCGGCGGATTTTAGCGGCCTGTCCCCGGCCCAGCAGGAATTGCTGTTCGACCCCCAAACCTCCGGCGGGCTGCTCATCAGCCTGCCCCTCGGCCAGGCCGAAAAACTGCTGGCGGACATCCAGGCCGACGACCCGGGCGCGGCCATCATCGGCATGGTCACCGCCCGCCAGGAACACGCGGTCATTGTATTATAGAGTATTTTGCAATTTATCCGCCTTTTTAAATTGCAAAATACGCAAACATTTGGGCGCTTTTCATTTTTTGCATATGACCTTAGAAAAGTGCTCTAGAAACGAGGAAGCTATGACTACCATAGACATGCTGGGGCGGCCCTGCCCCATTCCGGTCATTGAGGCCAAGAAAGCGCTGCGGTCGGCGGCTCCGGGCGACACCATTTCCGTGCTGGTGGATAACGACATCGCCCGCCAGAATTTGGGGAAAATGGCCGCCGGGCTGGGCTGTGATTTCCGCTGCGAAACCGCGCCGGGGGGCAACATCCTGGCACACATCACCGTCAGGAAAGCGGCTTGCCAGGTGGACGGCGCGGAAACTTCCGGCCTGGTGGTGTCCATTGGGCGCGACCAAATGGGCGGCGGCAGCGAGGATTTAGGCCGCAGCCTCATGAAAAGTTTTATCTATGCCTTAACTGAGTTGGAATCACCGCCGGAACAGCTTTTGTTTTTCAACGCCGGGGTCAAGCTGACCACCGAAGGATCCGCCGCCCTGGACGACCTGGAAGCCTTGACCCGCAAAGGGGTGACGATAAGCAGCTGCGGCGCGTGCCTAAACTACTACGGTTTGGCGGAACAACTGCAAACCGGGAGCGTCACCAACATGTACGCCATCGTCACGGCCATGAGCCAGGCCAAGCGGCTGATAAACCTGTAATGAACGCGCCCCGCCCCCACGAAATCGTCTTCACCTTCCACAGCACCCACGGCGCGATGGCCGGGGAACAGGCCCTGCTGACGGGCGGGATGGCCGTGCGGGTAATGGCCCTGCCCTCCAGCCTGGGGGCCGGTTGCGGCCTGTGCCTCCGTGTGGCCCACGCCGACCTGGAAGCCTCCCGCCGCCTGCTGGCCGGGGCCGGTATTGAACCCGAAGGCATTTTCGCCAAAAGCATAGACTGCGGCGTGCCGACGTATTGCGCGGTAAGCATATGACTTGACGAGACAAGGCACAATATATATACTTTATGTATATACGCCTTGACTCAAGGAGGGCTTATGGATACCGCCAAAGTTTTTAAATCAGGCAATAGTCAAGCCATCAGGTTACCCAAAGAATTTCGGGTGGAAGGCCGGGAATTGGAAATTTTCCGCCGGGGCCGGGAAATCGTTTTGCGGGAACCGGAAACTGGCGTGGCCCTCGCTTTTGACCTGTTAAGCGCCCTGCCGGATGATTTCCTGCCGGATCGCGGCCAGGCGCCTCCGCAGATCAGGGACGAGCTATGAGTCGAGCTCCCCGCTATATGCTGGATACGAATATCTGCATCTATATCCAGCGTCACAAGCCGCCGTCGGTGCTGGCCCGGTTTGAAGCCTTGAAGCCCGGCCAGGCGGTCATTTCTGTGGTCACTTGGGGCGAATTGCAGTATGGAGCGGCGAAAAGCCGGGAATCCGAGCGAGTGACCAAGCTTTTGCGGGAACTTTCCAGCCTGGTGCCCGTTCTTCCAATGCCGCCGGACTGCGGCAAATTTTACGGCCGCGTGCGGGCAGACCTGGAAAAAAGCGGGTTGCCCATCGGCAATAACGATCTGTGGATAGCGGCCCACGCCCTGGCTTCCGGGCTGACCCTGGTCACCAATAATACCAAGGAATTTGAGCGCGTCCTGCCGTTAAAACTGGAAAACTGGGCCTGACGAATCAGGCCCTGCTTTTTTACTATATTCAAGGCTATTAATTCTCGATGAACATAATGTTGTGTGGGGCGTCGCCTATTGCGATTTGCGGGCCGTCAAAGAAAAGCGGCCTCTCGACACGCCAGCCGAAATTTTCGAGTAGCGCATTTTTAAAGCAGTGACCCAAGCCCCCCGCCCTATGCCGGACAGGGGATATTTTCACTGCCCGCCGCGCTGATACTCTTCGTACAGTTTCATATAACCGGCCTGCTGTTCCTTTAAGACCCGGGGGACATCCAAGTTGTAGGGGCAGTGGGCGCGGCAGTGGCCGCAATTTTGGCAGTCGTCGATGCGTTGTATGTCGGCCAGGCGCTCGGGGGTGAACTGGGCGGCGGGGGCGGCGCGCTTTATCAGGCGCACGACGCGCATCAGGGTGTGCAGGGGGAGCCCGATAGGGCAAGGCTGGCAATAGCCGCAGCCCCGGCAGAAGCCGTCGCCGTACTCCCGGCGAAGTTTTTCGGCCTCGGCTTTCATTTCCTCGGTGAAGGGCTCGGGGGCGGCGGCCAGGCGGATGAACTGCTCCAGTTCCGAAAGTTTTTCAAGGCCCCAGATGGGCACGATGTGGGGATACTGGTTCAAAAAGGCGAAGGGAATCCGCCCGTCGTCCAGCAGCCCCCCGGCCATGCCTTTCATGGCGATGAAGCCCAGGTCGAGATCGCGGCACTTGAAGCTGATATCCAGTTCTTCCTGAGTCGAAAGAACCGAGGCGGGGTACTGGATGGTATCGAAAACGCCGGAATCTATGGCCGCGTGGGTGCGTCCCTGGTGGTGGTTGGTAAAGCCCAGGAAGCGGGCTTTGCCGGCCTTTTGGGCGTCCAGGAGGGCCTGGTAGGGGCCGCGTTTTTCCAGGAAATTGTCGATATTATAGGGGTTGTGCCACTGGAGTATATCCAGATAGTCTGTTTTTAAGCGGCGCAGGCTTTCGTCTATTTCAGCGGCGGCTTTTTCATAGCTGTCGCTCATGGTCTTGGTGGCGATGAAAATCTGGGTGCGCTTCGCGCCGCTGAAGGCCCGGCCGAGTTTTTCTTCGCTGTCCGTGTAAAAATGGGCGGTGTCATACAAATTTATCCCGTAATCAAAGGCCCGGTGCAGCAATTCTACGGCCCCGTCAAGGGAAAGGCGCTGAATGGGTATGCAGCCCATGGAGACTCTGGTGACCATCATTCCTGTTCGGCCAAGGCGGACTTTTTCCAACACGGCTGCCTCCGAAAATTTTGGGCGGGAACGCTTTCCGGCTCCCGCTGTTAGGATCGGTTCATAAACAACTTGTACATCTCCCTGGCTGCGTTGTTCACGTTTTGGCCGCTAACAATCCGGCTAAAACGAGAACGCCTTGCCTGGAAAACGTACAAATTATTCCTGAACTGAGCCTTAGTTATGCGGCCTGAAGCTGGCGCGGCGAAAAACGGGGGCCGCGCTTTTTTTGAAGATGATACCCCGTCCGGCCGCCGATGTCCACAAATATGATGCTGGCCTGCCCCGGAAAGCCCGCCCGAAAAATATCTTGAATTAGGGTCTGTTAACGCTACCGTAGGGCTTCAATGACAAGCGCAAAAAGTACGAATGCAGCATAAATGACATCCAGCTTGTCATACCTGGTAACCTGGATTCCCGCATTAACATAACGATGGGGGTAGGTTGAGGTCCATGGCGTTAAATAAATCGCGCTGTTTTTTTGTTACTTCACTGAACCTGGTTTTGCGGCCTGGGCGGTTGAAGCATTCAATGGTTTCGAGTTCATCAAGCAACTCGGTAATAGTATAAGTTTTGTAGAGATGTTTTTCCTGCATTTGCTTTTTAATATAAGACAAGAAAATAAGAGCAATGAACTCGACAAACAGTTTTCCATTGAGACAGCATTCTGAAGACACCAGAAGGCGGCGCGCTCCCAGGCGCTCCTTGATGTCTCCGAAAGCTTTTTCGGCCAGGTCTTTGTTGCGGTATATCTCCAGGGCTTTGATCGGATCCTTGACTTCATTGCTGATCAAAGCGAAATAGCCATAGCTGTTTTTCACTTCATCAATGGCCTCTTGGCGGGCCTGAATTTTAAGGCCCCGCTTCGGAGTGTTTTTAATTTCGAAATACTTGGCGTAGAGTTTTTCAT
>JAITVE010000060.1 GCA_031285975.1 Candidatus Adiutrix sp.
GTCCGTGACCTTTGACGAAGTGGGCCTGGCCGTGGAAGACCTCTTCGTCGGCCGCCTGGACGCGGTGGTCTGCGACGACCCCGTGGCCGCCAATTTCATTATGCAAAACGAGCGGTATAAGGAAAAGCTGAAAATCGGCGTGGTTTTGAGCAACCCCACGGATGAAGAGTTCTACGGCGTGGCCGTGCGCAAGGGCGACACGGAAGTGCTGGAACTGCTGAATAAAGGCGTCCAGGGCGTGAAGGACAGCGGCAAGGAAGCGGAACTCATTAAAAAGTGGATCGCCGCCGAATAATTTTTACAAGCGCCAAGCCCGCGTCGGCCCCGCGCCGAGGCGGGCTTTTTACATGCACCATACCAAAAAGCCCTCGGGGGCTTGTGAAACGCCATGACCCTGCCCTATAAAAAACGCCGTTTGGACAAAGCCCTCTCACAAAGCGCCGTCCACCCCGAGCCCGCCATTCAGATTGAAATGAACGACGGCCCGGCCATACCCCGCAAGACCGACCCGGGCCTCTACTCGGCCTGGAAGTTCGTGGTCATTGCCGCGCCCTGCCTCTACATCTATTTGGCGACCTATGACCAGATAGCCGCCCTCCTGGTTTCGGCCATGCCGGGGCTGGGGGAAAGCTGGGGCTGGCTCAAAAAAATCGCTGGCCCGGAATACGTCAACAGCTACCGCGATGCCTTCCTCTTCATCATGCCCGACGGCTTTTACGTGACCCTCCAGGTCACCTGCCTGGGCATCGGAGTCTCCATCCCCGTGGGCATCATGACCGGCCTGTGCCGCGTCAGCCGGATACGGATCATCAACCTCATCGCCTCCGTCTATGTCGAGGTGGTGCGCGGCATTCCCCTTCTGGTGCAGTTGTTCTACATTTATTACGGCGTGGCCAGCATCATCAGGATCAATCCCTTCATGGCGGCCATCATCTCCATAGGCTTCTGCTACGGGGCCTACATCGGCGAAGTGGTGCGCAGCGGCATTGAGGCCGTGGACAGGGGCCAGCGGGAAGCGGCCATGAGCCTGGGCTTCACCCCCTTCCAGGCCATGCGCCACGTCATCCTGCCCCAGGCCATCCGCACCATCCTCCCGCCCCTGGGCAACGAGTGCATCTCCATGCTCAAAGATTCCTCCCTGGTCTCGATGGTGGCCATCATCGACATTCTCCGGCGCGGCCGGGAATACGCCTCCACCACCTTCAACTATTTCGAGTCCTACACCATGGTGGCCCTGAGCTATCTTTTCATCACCCTGATTCTCTCCAAAGGGGTTTCCCTGTTGGAAACCCGCATGGGACGCTATGAACGCCGCTGACCCCATTATCGTCCTGACCGACGTGTATAAATTTTTCGGCAACTTCGCCGCCCTCACCAATGTCTCCCTGTCCATCCGCCGGGGCGAAAAAGTGGTGCTGGTGGGGCCTTCGGGCAGCGGCAAAAGCACGCTCCTGCGCACCATCAACCGCCTGGAAACCATTGACCACGGCGCCATAACCGTGAACGGCCAGGACATTTACGACCCCAAGGCCAATCTCAACCGCCTGCGCACCAGCATGGGCATGGTCTTTCAGGGCTTCAACCTCTTCCGCCACAAAACCGCCCTGGAAAACGTGACCATGGCCCCCTGCCAGGTGCTGAAGATGGATCCCGTTGAGGCCGACAAGCGCGGGCTGGATTTGCTGCACAAAGTGGGCATTGCCGACAAGGCCGGGAATTACCCCGCCCAGCTTTCCGGCGGCCAGCAGCAGCGCGTGGCCATTGCCCGCGCCCTGGCCATGAACCCGGACATCATGCTCTTTGACGAGCCCACCAGCGCCCTCGACCCGGAAGTCACCCACGAGGTGCTGGACGTTATGTCAGCCTGGCCCGCGAGGGCATGACCATGGCCGTGGTCACCCACGAAATGGGTTTCGCCCGCCAGGTGGCCGACCGGGTCATTTTTATGGATCAGGGCCAAATCATTGAGGAAGCCCCCCCGGCCCAGTTCTTCGAAAACCCCACCTCTGACCGCACCCGCACCTTCCTGCGGCAGATTTTGCCCTTCTGAGCCGGGAGCCGGGCGTGTTCAGCATTGACATAGGCAGTTGCCTGGCCGGGGTCATCATCGCCCTGTTGGCCTTGGCGGTTATCGCTTTGTTGTGGCGGCAGGCCCGCTATGAGCGGCAGCTGGCCCGCCTGATGAACCGCCCGAAAAATTTCGACCTGGCCTGGGGCGACCTGAACACCGGCCTGGTGCACAGCAAAAGCAGCTTTTCCCTCTTCCGCAAATGGGGCCTGCCGCTGCCGCCGGACGAACGCTCCTGCGCCCTGGAAACGTTAGGCGCGGCCCTGGGGCATGATTTGCACCGGGAATGCAGCGACTGCCTGGCGGCCATGAAAGAAGAGGGCCGCGACAGCCTGGTTTCTGAAAAAAGCGTGTATTCGCCCCAGGAAGGGCGGCACATGCACTACCGCCGCCACCTGCACCACCTGGGCGGCCAGCGTTTCATGTGCTGCCTGGAAGACGTGACCCTCGAGCGCCTTCAGAGCGATTCCGCGCCGGAGGTTGTGGTGGAAGCCTCCCCGCAGCTTCGCCTCTCGGAACTCCTGACCCGCCGGGGCATGAGCAGCCGCCTCTCGGACAAATGCAGCAGCCTGCAAAACACCGACCGCCGAGCCTTCCTGATTATGCTTGATTTGGACAATTTCCGCAAAATCAACGAAAGCTACGGCCACGACGTGGGCGACGCGGCCCTGCGGGCGGTCTCCAACATCATCCGCAGCATTGACAATGGCCGGGCCCTCACCGCCCGCTGGGGCGGCGAGGAATATCTCATCGCCATCGACCGCGACGATTAGGAAGAAGCCCGCGACGCGGCCCTCTCCCTTTTGAAGCTGGTGGCCGCCGCTGAAGTGGCGGTGGAGGGCACGGACAAAGTGGTCAAGCTCACCGTCTCCGCCGGGGTGGCCGAACTGGATTGCGAGAACCACATCATCTCCGTCCAGCGCGCCGACAAAGCCCTCTACGAAGCCAAGTATGACGGCAAAAACTGTGTGCGCCTCTGGCGGCCGGAATGCGCCAAAGCCTCCCTGCCCGTGCTGAAAACGGACGCGGCCTCCTCAATGTAACACGCCCCCCTCCTAGAGCATTTTGTAATTTACCTGCCTTTAGTAAATTGCAAAATACGCAAACATCCGGGCGCTTTTCATTTTTCGCATATGGCCTTGAAAAAGAAAAGCGCTCTAACGAAGCCCTCCACTGCCGTCATGCTGAATCAACGCGGTCATTTTTGCTGTGAAAGGGGAAATGCTATGAAAATCGCCATAACTTCCGACCAGCCGGGGCTTGACGGGCGGGTGCCCGCCCTGTTCAGCGAGAGCCCCTGGCTGGTCATCATCGAGACCGACAGCGGGGAAGCCTTGTGCAGCCTGGCCGGGAGCGAAGCGCCCCTGCATTTTGCCAAAGAAATTCTGCGCTGGAACTGCGAAGGCCTTTTGAGCGGCCCGATTGAGCGGGAGCCCTTCCTCCTCATCGCCGACGAGGGTGGGGTGACGCGCTATGACGCGGCGGGCTTGAGCGTCCGGGAAGCCTTGTCCCGCCTGGAATCCCGCAGCCTGGAACTCATCCGCGACCATATCGGCGACCGCAGTTGCGACAGCCGCCGCTCCGGCGGTTCGCAGTGCCGGGAGCACCATTAAATCCGCTGGGCCGCAGCCCCTGAAGCGCGGAATTATGGCATCGGCACTTTACCTGGATTTTACTTGTGGAAAGAGGCAGTTTCCGCTATTATCGCACAAGTATAATCCAGTCCCCCGAACACCCCTTGGCGCACCGGCCAGGGAAATGAGGAGTTGCGCATGAAGCACCTGATTAAAATAGCCATAATTCTCACGCTGGCCGCCAGCCTGACCGCCTGCGGCGCCAACCAGCAACGCGGCACCGGCGTGGGCGCGGCCACCGGGGCCGGGGTCGGCGCGATCATCGGCCAAATCATCGGCCAGGATACCAAGGGCACCCTCATTGGCGCGGGCATCGGCGCGGTGGTGGGCGGCCTCACCGGCACTGCGGTGGGCGCCTATATGGATAAGCAGGAAGAAGAGCTGCGGCGCATGGGCGTTGGCGTTCAGCGCGAAGGGGACAGCCTGGAGGCCACCTTCCTGAGCGACTTCCTGTTTGACTTCGACTCGGCCGAG
>JAITVE010000155.1 GCA_031285975.1 Candidatus Adiutrix sp.
CGGTTCCACTCTCGACCTGAACTCATCCGACACTTCCCATGATTGCACTCTCATTGCTCACCTCCTGGCTTGAGCGCCATGGAGACATTATATCTCTCTATTTACGGATAAATTCTTAATGTATATCGCCTTTTATACATTGCAAAATACGCAAACATCCGGGCGCTTTTCTTTTTGCGCATATGGCTTTGAAAGAGAAAAGCGCTCTAAAGCACTGGACAATCCGCAGGAAATGTGATAATTCCGAAAACATGCCTGTGTTGCCGCAATCTGTGGCCGGGCTGGAAAGGCCTTTTCGTGTATGTTTCCTTTTCCCATTGAATTGGGGCCGGTGGCCATTAGTTTTTATGGCGTCATGGTGGCTGTGGGCGTGCTGGCCGGGCTGGGCCTGTTTGGCGTTACGGCTCCCCGGCGCGGGCTGACGGCTGTGCAGGCCCGCGATTTTTGCTTTTGGATGATTCTGGCCGGGCTGGCGGGTTCCCGATTTTTTTACGTCATTTTTCATTGGCCGGAATTCGCCGGGGACACCTGGTGGAGCGTTTTCGCCTATTGGAGGGGCGGGCTGATGTTCCAGGGCGGGCTGGTGGGGGCCCTGGCGGTTTCGCCGTTTTTCCTCAAGCGGCACGGGTTGAAATTTTGGCCCACGGTGGACGTGATGGCCCCCTCCCTGGCCCTGGGGCAGTGCTTCGGCCGCCTGGGCTGCTTTGCCGCCGGGTGCTGTTACGGGCATGTGACGGGGGAAGACAACCCCCTGGCCGTGACTTTCCCTTACGGCGGGCTGGCCCCGGCGGACTGGCCGCTGTGGCCGGTGCAGTTGTTCGAGTCCTTCGGGCTGCTGGCGCTGACGCTGATTCTGCTGTGGGCCGGACGGCGGCCTGCTTTCAGCCGTCCGGGGCGGGTGGGGGCGCTGTATTTGTTCGGCGCGGGGCTCTTGCGCCTGGCCATGGAAAGTTTTCGCGGCGATTTTCGCGGCGAGGCGGTTATCTGGAACCTGCCGCCGACTTCCCTGACCGCCGCCGACGCCGTGCTGCTCGGGCTGTGGCTGCTGCGGCCCAAAACACGCCAAACCCCCTCGGCGGCGTGATTTCCCCAAGGCTCCGGCCGGGGCCGGATTCATGGCTGAATTTTTAGCTTGAAATTATCTCGGCCTTGGGGTAAGACATTCTTGAAACAGTATTGCAACCGCGACATACGCCGATACGAAGGAGGACGCTTTGGATCTGCACGCACTGAGATATTCCGCCGAAAGGCTTTGGGTTCGGCTGGAAGACGATAATCAGGCCACCATCGGCCTGACCGACGAAGCCCTGGAAGATTATGAGGATTTAACCAAAATCCGCCTGCCCGCCGAGGGCGACGAGTTCTCGAAAGACGAGCCCTTTGGCCGCCTGTTCGGCAGCGGCGCGGCGGCCATGCGGCTCCTGTCCCCCTTGAGCGGCGAAGTGGTGGCCGTGAACGACGACATTGCCGACGCGCCCGAAGCCATTATGGAAGACCCCTATGAAGAGGGCTGGCTCATCCGCGTTGAACTGAACTCCACCCATGAGTATGACGAACTCATGACCCGTGAGGAGTACGACGAATTCATCGACGAGGAATACGGCGACGACGGCCTGGAAGCCGACGATGACGACGAGGAAGAATACGACGACGACGGCGAGCCCGAAGAGGACGACGACGACGAGTATTACTACGACGACGACGACGAGTAACATTAGAGCCTCAATGGAAAAGCCGATGGTAGAGCCGGACTGTGACCTTGAGGCTCTAATTGTATTCTAAAGAGGAGCGATGTATGGTGACGGTACGGCCCAATCTTTGTCTGGCCTTGGTGGTGATGAGCGCGCTGGTGTTGTGCGCTGGCTGCGGCGAACCCAAGTTGGATACTTCCAGCGACCAGGCCTTTTCCGCGTCTTTGGAAAAAGTGTATAACGCCGTGCCGGAAGCGGAACGCGAAGATTTTCGCCGCTCTTTGAACAGCGTGCTGGAAAACAAACCCATTCGGCGTGCGCCCGGCTATGACGAAATTATCCAACTCTATTCTTTGATTAAGGCTTTTGGCGGGGAACAGGAAATGCTGGGCCGGATTAACGGCCTGACCAGGGCGGATATTGTCGCTCAGGGCCAAGCGATTTTGAAGAAAAACCTGGAAGAAAGCCGGGCCAAACTGGCTGCCCAGGTTGCGGAAACGCAGAAGAAGGTTGACCGCCTCAAGGGGCTTCAAGGAGAAACCGAAAAGGTTGAGGTTATCTGTACCGGGGTTGAGCTCACAGAAGGCTTCAACTATGAGAAAAAGTCCTGGGGCACGGCGGGTTCCATTGCCGCGTTGATTACGGTGAAAAACAATTCTTCCGAAACCGTGAAGCAAATTCGCGGCGCCATTGTGTTGTCGGACGGCGAGCCGAACGCGGCGAGCCAGAACAACCTGCTGACGCTCAAGCCCCTTGATATGCCGGATGACCAATACCAGCATGGGAGCCTGAACATAGCGCCCGGCACGGAATGGCAGGGTAAAATTGTGTGGAAAATGGCGGGGCCGGATAAAAGGCATCCCTACCCGCCGACCAAAGAATACACCGCAGCTATTTCAGGCGTTCAGGTTGACCTGGATGTTGAACTGTCCTGGGGAGACGACCTTGAGAGCCAGGAAACGCTGCTGAAGAAAAGCCAAGAGGCTTTGCAGGCGGTTGAAAAAGAACTGGCGGCCATGCAATAACCTGTTAACAAAATCGGGCGCAGCCCCAATTCCGTGGAGGGCCGCTTGTGCGGCCCTTTTTTGCCCCCGGAGTCACCGCGCCGGAGTATTTTTACTGCCCAGGCAATTGGGGCATTGCGTGCGGCAGGCATGGCATTTGAAGGTGAATTCCTGGCCAGGCTCAGTGCGGAAGGCGTGGGCGAAACAGGCGTTTTGATTCATTTCCATGGAGCCTAAAGCCCCGGCTGGGCAAATGTCCTCGCAGAGCGAACAGCCTTCCGGGCAAGGGTCGCCGGTCAGCATGGGGTCGGCGTCCAGGAGAGCGTCGGTCAGCACGGCGTGAAACCACAGCATGTTGCCGTATTCGGGCGTGGTCACCAGCGTATTTCTCCCGAGCCTCCCCAATCCAGCCGCCACGGCGCAATGCTTCACGGACACGATGTTGCGCCACCGCCCGGTTTTCGGGTCATACTGGGAATGGGTGATGGAGCCGGTGGGCACAGCGGCGATGCCGCACTCTTCCAAGTCGCCGCACAACTGCACCGCCATTTTATCCAGCACATCCGAAAGCATATTCCTGGCAATGGTATAGGGAACGGCCGATTTGCACTGCAAGGTGGCGGCGGGGAACTTTTTGGCCAACACGATCACCGACTGGCAGGACGGCAGCACGTCCCAGGGGTGGAAGCCCTCGGGCGCGTCATGAAAACGGTCGATAGAAGCGATTCCGCATAAATCCGCGCCCAGGCGGCAGGCCATTTGCTTGATTTCGGCTGTTGGCGGCATTGTGACTGCTCCTATTATCGTGGCTTTTTTTATTGCAATAATAACACAGTCGCCGACAAATTGCTCCACTGAAAATGGATTCCGGCTTTCGCCGGAATGACGGTGGGGCGGTACGTAAGAGGGAGCACTCCACACTGCCACCACAACGCCGCTTGTTTGAGCCGTGCAGGCGAGTTGCGGCGTTGCTACACGGCTCTTTGTGATTGCTAGGTAGTGTCGTCAATAGATTTCAAGCCAAAGAGCGATGCAACGTATTTGAGCAATTGCCAGAAATGAAGCTGCATTTTTGGCATACCGGGTTGCAAAGCCGCGCCACCTTTTCA
>JAITVE010000158.1 GCA_031285975.1 Candidatus Adiutrix sp.
ACCAGAAAAACCCGCACATGGAAAACGTCTGGGACTACATCATCACCGCCGACCCCCTGGAGGACGCCCGCAAGGATTCCAACAACAACCTGTTGCTGGAAGACACCGCCTCCTTCTCCGGCCTCATCCAGAAGGGCAAAATCACCTTCTCGGCCGACGGCGACGACCGCCACGGCGGCCTGATTAAAGACATCGAGGCCCAGAACCTCGACCTGTCCAAAACCAAAATGGCCACCATGGGCGAGCCGCAGTACACGACCTCCAGCACCGTGACCATGAAAAACGCCACCGTCGGCGGCTATTTCAAGGGCTCCCCGACCATCGACCCCTTCACCGGCGAATACAAAACCAGCGCCCGCACATACACCGTGGTCTGGGGCGCGTACAACCCGGCTCTTGACCCCGGCAACGCCACCCCCCCCGTGGGCACCCCCGACCCGGACAACAAGGCCTACTGGACCGGCAATGTGGATCACGATCCGCCCACCTCGGGTTTCACCTGGTTTGACGACGCGGGCAACAGCGGCATTATTCCGGTGTATGACCCCAACACCGCCGGGCCCTATGAATTCGGCTCTGGCATGACCGTGACTTTCGACCAGCTCGACACCATCGGCGGCCTCAGCTTCGGCGTGCCCGGGCATGATTCCCTGACCATCACCGCCCAGAGCGAGCAAACGGCCTGGACGAACATCAACCCGAACAAAGACGGCTATTTCGACTTTGACGTGGCCTTCGTGCAGTCCGCCTCCATGGCCCTGCACCCGCCGTATCCTGCCGGTATGCCCACAGTCATACAGAACATCGCCATGGACATGGGGGCCAAGAACCCTAACGGCCTGAGCAACGAGTGGATTCTGGACGAAGACAGCACCACCCAGTACGCCGACGAATCGGCCACCTTCTTCAACGGCCAGGACGGCTTCCCGGCGGGCTCGCTCCAGCGGGTCTCCATCGGCGAAGACGGCGTGGTCACCGGCATCTATTCCAACGGCCGCCATCAGCCGCTGTACCAGATTGGCCTGGTGCGCTTCATGAACCCCTGGGGCCTCTCCAAAGAGGGCGACAACCTCTTCTCCGAGACCCGCTACTCCGGCGCGGGGGCCATCAACCAGGCCGGTTACGGCGGCACGGGCACCATTCTGGCCAACTACCTCGAGCAGTCCAACGTGGACATCGCCGAGGAAATCGTGAACATGATCGTCACCCAGCGCGGCTTCCAGGCCAACTCCACAACGGTCACCACCACCGACACCATGCTCGCCGAAGTCATTGAAATGAAACGGTAAGACGGGGGGCACGCATAGGTAAAGCGGTAAAAGCCGCATCGGCATAGTAAAAATTCATGAGACTTCCTCCCTCATGATAAACAAACCCCGAACGATCCGCCTCGTTCGGGGTTTTTTAATGATTGACTACCCCTGAAATACCAATATATAATATATATCGGTATTTCATTCAGGGGGCCGCCATGAAAAACACTTCCGTATCGTTGGGACATCATTACACAGAGTTTATCAATGACCAGGTGCAGGCGGGCCGCTATGGCTCCGCCAGCGAAGTTCTGCGGGCGGGCTTGCGCCTGTTGGAAGAGCGGGAAGTGAAGCTCAAAGCCTTGCAAGCCGCGCTGATCGCCGGAGAAGAATCCGGCCCGCCCGCTGATTTTGACAGCGAGGCTTTTTTGCGGCGTATGCGGGATAGCTATGCCCGGTAAAAAGTTGGTCTACGGAATATTGCTATCGCCGCTGGCTGAACTTGATTTGGAGGAAATCTGGCTCTACACCTTTCGCCAATGGTCTGTGGAGCAGGCGGATACGTATCACCGCAGCCTTATTTCAGCGATAGAGGGCCTGGCCGCCGGGCGCAAGGTGTGGCAAAAAACAAACGTCCGGCCTGGTTATTGGAAATACCGGGTTGGCAGGCATATCATTTTTTTTCACAATAACGGTGGTTTTCTTAATGTTATCCGTATCCTGCACGAAAGCATGGATGTGGAGCAGCATCTTGATGTGGGTATGGCCTTTGATGCTGAAGAATAGAAGGTGTGCGCGAAGCCACGCTAGTTTTCTCCTGGGGCCGCAACAAGCCCTGCCATCCCCTTAATCCTCCAAAACCCCCTCCGATTCCAGCGTGGGAACGCTCCACTCGGCTTCGGTGTAGGAAGGCTTTTTGTGGAGGTAATCCACGCGGGTGATGATGTAGCCGTCGTAGTTGTAATTTATCAGGTGCTCAAGGTAGATGGTGATGTCGGAAGCTCTGAAGGGCGGCTGGAACCCGCCGTCGTAAAATTTTATTTCCCGGCCCGGGCGGCGCGAGTCCAGCCGGTAATGCCAGCGGCGGCCCGGTTCGGCCTTGTGCCGGGGCGTGGTGGTGATGATAACCTTCACCTCGCTCAAATCAACGGGCTGGGCCAGGTCTGCCTCCTCTTCGTCGGGCAGGTACCAGTCGATGGTCAGCCCGGCGGCCACATCCTCCGGGTCGCCGATAAGCGCGCCGCTCATGTGCACTTCGTCACCCCGCGCCCGGCCGATGTTGAGGAAGGGGAGCTGCTCCTCTTCGGTCAGCTCTTCCGGCTCGGGTTCGATTTCCTGTTGTCCGGCGGTGAGGATAAGCTCCCTGGGAGCGGCCACAATAAGCGCGATTTGAATGGACATGTCGGGTTCCCTGAATGTATGTAAAATTCCCGCTCCGCAAACGCGGGCGCGGGGGGGCTTGCTATGTTTTCCCGTCGGGATTATAATAAACAATTAAGCTGCGAGACGCAACGTAAGGTCGCGGCCCAATCCATTATACCCGGCGGAACGGCCTATGTCACCTGTTTACTGCTATTGCCATGCTTCTGAAGAACTTGCCGGCTCCTGCCCGGCCGGGCCGGAGTTCGAGTGGGAGCAGGTCGCGGGCGACCTGCCCCTCTCCCGCTGCCCCCACTGCGGGGGGCCCGTGGAGCGGATGCTTTCAGCCAGTTCCATCCGCACGCGAAAATTCAACTGCGAACTGCGCGACCTGGGTTTCACCAAGCTGGTGCGCGTGGACGACGGCCTCTTTGAAAACGTCACCCGCCGCCACGGCGACGAAAAATACGTAGACCGCCGCCGCCCGGAAACCTTTCCCGACCTGAAAAAAACCGTCGCGGATTGACACGCTCGACCGAAAGGCCAGAATGTCTGACAATACATGCAACGAAACCGCCCCCGCCAGCCATCTCTCCGGCCACACGCCCCGGCGGCGGCCGGTCGTAGCGGTGATTGACGGCCAGGGGGGCGGCTTTGGCTCGGTCATCATCAAAGAACTGCGCCTCACCTTCGGCGACGCGCTGGAGATTTGGGCCCTGGGCACCAACTCCTCGGCCACGGCGGCCATGATGAAAGCCAAAGCCAACCGGGGGGCCACCGGCGAAAACGCCGTGCGGGTCTGTCTGCCGAAGGTGGATGTGGTGCTGGGCCCCATTGCCGTCACCTGGGCCAACGCCATGATGGGGGAAATCACCCCCGGCCTGGCCGAGGCCGTCACCAGTTCTGCGGCCCCGAAAATCCTGATACCGTTGGCCCAGGAGGGCGTGACCCTGGCCGGTTTCGTCCCCGAGCCCCTGCCCCACCTGGTCTCGGAGGCCATCCGCCACCTGGCCCTTTTGGCCTGTAGCCCTGAACATTAGAGAAACGGAGCGTCCCATGTGTGAAGCCAACGCCTATTTCGCGGAGCCCGGCGAAGACCGGGAAACCCTGATTATGCAGGCCGTGGATCAGGTCATCCCCGACGGCCCGGAGTCCTGGCGGCTCATCAGCATCTTCGGCGAGCAGAAAGTGGTCAGCGGCCACATCAAAGCCATGCAACTTGTGGAGCACCGCATCGTCTTTGAAAGCAAGGCCGGCTAGCCGTGGCCGCCGCGGGCCGCCGGGCAGCCAAGCCCACGAAAGCTTTTGTTCAAAAAGTGCTGAACTTTTTCGACGAGTATTATCCCGAGGCCCGTTGCAGCCTGGACTTTGCCGACCCTTTCCAACTGCTGGCGGCCACCATCCTGTCCGCCCAGTGCACCGATTTGCGGGTCAACCAGACCACCCCGGCCCTCTTCGCCGCCTATCCCGCTCCCGAAGCCCTGGCCGCCGCCCCGCTGGAGGACGTGGAAGCCCTCATCAAGCCCTGCGGCTTTTACCACAATAAAGCCAAGAGCCTCATCGGCATGAGCCGGGCGATGACCTCCGCCCACGGGGGGCAGGTGCCGCAAACGCTGGAGGAACTGGTCAAACTGCCGGGAGTCGGCCGCAAAACGGCCAATGTGGTGCTGGGCAACGCCTTCGGCATACCGGGCCTGACCGTGGACACCCACCTGGGCCGGGTCAGCCGCCGCCTGGGCCTCAGCCAGAATACAGATCCGGAGCGGGTGGAGTCCGACCTGGCCGTGGTCATCCCCCAGGCCAAGTGGACGCTTTTTTCGCATCAGGCCATCGCCCACGGCCGAGCCCTCTGCCAGTCCCGCCGCCCCCGCTGCGAAGCCTGCCCCTTCGCCGCCTGCCCGCGCCTGGGGCTGGACGGCTGAATTTTCCTTGCCAAAAATCAGTTTTCGGGTTATTATGAAACATTCCTAAAATTTAGAAGCCATAGAGTTGCGCGGTGAATTGTATTCGCTTCATTCTATGGCTGGTATTCGTCGTGCCTCCCTTGAGATTTCATGCGGCTTGTGTAATGTGCCCCCTGAGGCCATTCCGGCTCTTCATCAATACGTTTTGCTGAGCAATCAGCAGCCAGGGAAAGGACAACCGATGGAACAGAAAGTGTTGAAACCGGCGGAAATTGTAGAGTACACGATTCAGGCGGGCATTGGCAAAGTGGCCGGCAGTTTCCAAAAATTGTTTATTCTCGGCATCATGGCCGGGGTGTTTATCGCCTTTGCCTCGGAAGGCTCGAACATGGCGGCCTTCAACCTCTTCGCGGTGCCGGAGAGTTACGGCCTGGGCAAGGCGCTGGCGGGCTCGATTTTCGGCACGGGCCTGATGCTGGTGGTGCTGGCGGGCGGGGAGCTGTTCACGGGCAACACGATGATACTGGCGGCGGTGTGCGAGAAAAAAGTGACGGTGGCCGGCATGTTGCGCAACTGGGTGATTGTCTACATCGGCAACTTCGTCGGCTCGGTTTTCATCGCCTACATGATGGCCGAGTCCGGCCTGTTCACCAGCGGGGCCTCCATGCTCGGGGCGGTGACCCTGAAAATAGCGGTGTATAAGGTCGGCCTGCCGTTTATGAGCGCGTTTTTCCTGGGCATCATGTGTAACTGGCTGGTCTGCCTGGCCGTGTGGCTGTCTTACGGCGCGGAACACATGATAGGGAAAATTTTCGGCATCTTCTTCCCCATCTGGCTGTTCATCACCTCTGGCTTCGAGCACTGCGTGGCGAATATGTATTACATTCCGGCGGGCCTTTTAATCAAAGGCAACGAAGCCTACGCCTCGCTTTCCGGCCTGTCGGCGGAGGCCATCGCCTCGCTGACCTGGGGCAGCTTTTTCATCAATAACCTTATCCCCGTGACGCTGGGCAACATCGTCGGCGGCGGCGTCTTCGTCGGCATGGCCTATTGGTACTCATACAAGAAATGCTAGCCCTTTGTTTTCAGCGGCTACAAAACGAGAGCGCCCCACCGGGCGCTTTCGTTTTTTGGGGATATTTCATTCGGCTGGTTCGCCGGGGGCTGTCTCTTCCTTGTCCTTGATGGCCACCAGGTCACAATAGATAACGCCGACCATGACGTCTATAAAAGCGGTGTTGAACGTGCTGAGAATAAACAACGGCAATGATTGTATGAGGTATAGGAGATGCCCGCTATCGGTAGACGGTGCTCCCAGCGGTATGAGTAACACAAAAGCCACGGTTCCAAAACAGACAAAGGCAAGCACAAATAGTCCTAAAATCTGCCAGCGATAGCCCCGGGTCAGTTCCGCGCTGCGGTAGAGGGCCTTGATGGGCCCCAGTTCCTCCAACACGCAAATCGGAGCGGCCAGCGCCCAGGAGCAAAACAGAGCGGCGAAGAGCACAAGCGCCGGTAAAGCGACAATAAGAAGCGCCGCCTTCCCCATGAAGTATGTCAGCGGTATTAAAATCAAGGTACAGCCGCCAACAAACAGCGCCAGGCAGAGGACAAGCAGGAACAGGCGACCAATGCTGACGAAAGCTTTGGAACAAACCTCGCTCCACTCTGGCTCATCATTGCCAATTAACACGATGACAACGCCGCAAGCTATGGCCCCTTGAACCAGATACAGCAATAGGCCGCTGAACAGAGCAAGGAGAAAAACTAGCCCCAGGGATGACGTATTATGGGTCAAAGGCTGCACTGCCATCGACGATAGCGCGGCAAGGGTTGCCAGCCCGAAAAATAGGGTTGGATAGCTGAATAAGGTTGAAATGCTGCGGCGTATAACCGCTTCCATGCTGAAAGCGGGCTCGATGGCAAAACCTTGCGATAGTTGGCTCATGGCTTCCTCAGAATAAACGGTCTTGTTCAAACTATGTGGAGAATTTGCTTATAGTATCAAAGGGCCTGTTTTATTGCCATAAAAAAATACCGGGAGTCTTGGTGGGCTCCCGGTATTTTTGTGGGGATGAGGCGGGGCGGGTGCGGCCGCCAGGAAAAATTTACGCGAGGGCTGACCAACTGAGGGCGAACAGCCCCATGGCCCAGCACCACCAGGAAAAGACGGCGAAATTGTCGCGCTGGAGGAGGCGCACCAGAAGGGTCAGGGCCAGGTAGCCGCAGAGGGCGGCGGCGGCGAAACCGGCCAGGAATTCCAGGGTTGAAAAGCGGCTGGCCAGGCCGTCCCCCACTTCCAGAATGGCCGCGCCCACAATGGCCGGGATGGAGAGAATAAAGGAATAGCGGGCCGCCGTCACCCGCGACAGGCCCAAAAACAGCCCGGCGCAGATGGTGAAGCCGCTGCGGGAAAAGCCGGGCACAATGGCCAGCCCCTGCACCAGCCCGATAAGGAGCGCGTCGCGCGCGGTCAACTGTCCGTCGCCGCGCCCCCGCGCTCCCCGGCCCCCGGCCAGTTTGAGCAAGAGGCCTGTCACCAAAAGGGCCGCGCCCACGCTGGCCGTGCCGGTGAAATAAGTTTTGAAGACATCCTGCAAGCCCAGGCCAATCAGGCCGGTGGGGACGCTCCCGAGCAGCACCAGAAGGCCGAAGCGGAAGTCCGGCCGGTCGGCGTAGAGCCGCTTCATGCGGGCCGGGCTGATTAAAGCTCCCGGCAGGAAACGCAGTTCCCGCAACAGAGCCAGGAGGGTGTCCCAATAAAAAATGAACACCGCCGTCAGGGTGCCGAGGTGCAGGGCCACGTCAAAGGCCACTTCCGGCTCGTCCAGGCCAAAGACGGCCTGGGCCAAAATTAAGTGCCCGGACGATGAAATGGGCAAAAATTCCCCCAAACCCTGAATGAGGCCCAGGAGAACGGCGATAACGATGAGCGGCATAAGCCCCCGATTTTGGAGCGCCGGAACAAACCGGCTGACGTGGAGAGCGCGGAAGCCGGAATCCATGGCCAGCGAAGCCGCTTATCAGCCGACAAGCCGCTGCCCTGGAAATGGATTCCGGCTTCCGCCGGAATGACGGCGGGGGTTCGCGTCAGCCTTGGCTGCCCCCCCTGATGCGGACGCCGAGTACCCGTATAAATTACTTGGCGCGTTCGATGTATTCGCCGGTGCGGGTGTCGATTTTCAAAGTGTCGCCCTCGTTGATGAAGAGGGGCACCTGCACCACCAGGCCGGTGGACAGGGTGGCGGGCTTGGTGGCGCCGGTGGCCGTGTCGCCCTTCACGCCGGGGTCGCTCTGGGTCACTTCCAGGTTGACGGTGGTGGGGAAATCCAGGCCAATGGGGCGGCTCTGGTACATGTTGATGATGAGGTGGCTGTTTTCCAGCAGGTAAAAGCGGTTGTCGCCCACCTGATCTTCGCTGAGGTGCAGCTGCTCGTAAGTCTCTTCGTCCATGAAGACGTAGCCGTCTTTGGGGTCGAAGTAGAGGAACTGCACGTTCTTTTCTTCCAGGTCGGGGCGTTCCAGCTTTTCGCCGGAACGGAAGGTCTCTTCAAGCACCCGGCCGCTGACCAGGTTTTTAATTTTGGTGCGGATGAAGGCCCCGCCTTTGCCGGGCTTGACGTGCTGAAAGTCCACGATGATGTAGGGTTCGCCTTTGAAAGTGACTTTAAGGCCTCTGCGGAAATCGCTGGTTGAATACATTTAGGTCTCCTGCTCTCTTTATAGCACATGGATTATTTTTACCCCAATCGGGGCTTTTATGGCACGGAACTCACGGACTAACGGGCGGCTCGCCTCCCGGCTCGTCGCTCAAATCCGGCTCTTCGGCCAGACGGTAAATTATTTCGCCGGGGCGCACCAGGCCCAGCTTTTTGCGGGCTTCGTCCTCAACGTAGGACGGGTCGGTCTGGAGGCGGTCAAGCTTTTGGCCCAAAAGGCGGTTTTCGTCCTGCAATTCGGCGATCTCTTCCTGCAATTTCAAGAGTTCCCGCTCCAACTCGCTGCTGCGCACAAAACCGTCCGCCGAGGCGGCCAGGTAAATCAGCACCCCCAGGGCCGCCAGCCCCAGGGCGGCCAGGCCGTAGCGGCTGGTGAGCCGCCCGGGCAGCGCGGCCAGCAGGCCAAAGGCCGACAGCCGTTCGGCGGCCTGGTTTTCACCCGCCGCGTCGCTGGGGCGTTCCTGAAACTCAGTCATCGGCAGCCGCCCCGTCTTCTTCCCCGCTGCCGGGCTGGGCGGCGAAGACCACCCGGTTAAAGCCCTCCTGCCGCAGAATGTCCATAATCCGCACCACCCGGCCATAGGGGATGCCGCGGTCGGCGGAAACCACCACCACCACTTCGTCGCCGGAAGCCCCGGTGCGGCGCAGGTGGTAGGCCAAGTTGCCGATGGTGGTGGACTGATCCTCAAAATACACGTCCCCGGCGGCGTCGATGGTCACTTCCAGCCGCTCGTTGGCCTGCACGCGCACCTGGGAATCGCCCTCAATGCCCGGCAGGGCCAGCTTCAGCCCCGGCAACAGGTCAAACTGGGCGGTGACCATGAAAAACAGCACCAAGAGCAGCACCACATCCACCAGGGGGGTGAGGTTCAGGTCAGGCGACTCGGCCTTGGTTTTTTTGCGGAAATTCATCCCACTCTCTCAGGCGCGGCCAGGGCCTCCATCAGGTCGGAGGACAAATCCTCCAACTCGCCGGTTAAACTCTCGGCGCGGCTCAGCAGGGCGCGGTGCAGCACCAGGGCCGGGATGGCCACGCAGAGCCCGGCGGCGGTGGTCAAGAGGGCCTCGGAAATGCCCCCGGCCAAAAGCCCCTGGTTGCCCCCGCCCTGGGCGGCGATGGAATTGAAGGCGCTTATCATGCCCGAAACCGTGCCCAAAAGGCCCAAGAGCGGCGAGATGGAAGCCACCAAATGCAGGGCCCCCAAATGCCCGGTGAGGGCGGAAGCCTCGCGGCGGCCCGCTTCTTCCATGGTCTCTTTGAAGACGGCGCGGCGGCGGCCGGCCAGCTTCAGGGCCAGTTGAATGAGGCGGGCGGCGGCGCAGTCGTCGCTCTGGCTGAGGAAGGCGGCCTGGTCATACTGCCGGGCTTCCAGCAAACTGTTGACGGAATTGAGGAAGGGGCGGGGCAGCACGCGCCCGCGCCGCAGGGCCCAAAGCCGTTCCAGCACCAGGCCCAGCCCGGCCAGGCTGCACAGGAGGATGGGATACATGACCCAGCCGCCGCGATTGATAAGGTCGATCAGTAAATCCATCAGTTCTGTTGTCCTTGCTTGGATAATTCTTCAATCTTCCGCTGCGTTTCAGCGGCTTCGGTTGTTTTTTTCAATTGGGTCTGGGCCTTGAGGAGGGCCCGCCAGGCTTCGATATCGCCGGGCGAAAGTTCGGCGGCTTCCAGGGCCGCGGCCTCAAACCCGTTCCAGTTCCCGGCGTTTTCATAGGTGTTCAGCATCAGGGCGCGGTACACGGTTTTGGACGGATCGAGCCGGTAGAGCTCCAGGGCCTCGTTCAGCATGGCCTCGGTCTGTTTGGTCTGCTGGTAGGCGGCCAGGAGGTATTCCCGGACGGCGGAGTCCGTGGGGTCGTGGGCCAGGAGCTTTTTAAACACCTCAATAGCGGCCTTGAACTGCTTGCTCTCATACAGCGCCGCGCCGTAGTTGTAGGCAATCGCCGCGTCGTCGGGGTTCTGCTTGGCCAGTTCGGCGTAGTGTGCGGCCAGGCCTTTTTTATCGTCCATTTCCTCCAGCACATCCACCAAAAGCAGCCGGGCGGCCTGATCCTCCGGGGCGCGCTTCAAAAGCTCCAGGTATTCGGCCCTGGCCTTGGCGTTCAGGCCGTCTTCCCGGTAGGCGTCGGCCAGTTCGCGCCGCAGTTCGAGGTCATCGGGGCTGAGAGCCATGCCCCGCGCCAGGTAGTCGCGGTAGCCGTCCCTGTCCCCCAGGGTGAACGAGAGGCGGGCCAGGTTCAGGAGGATATTGCCGTCCTTGGGGCCGAGCTTCAGGGCGGCGCGGTAGGCTTCCAGGGCCTCGGCGTTCCGCCCGGCCTGCCGGTGGAAGTGGGCCAGCATTTTATAGGCGTTGAGCTTGTCCTGCCCATCCGGCAAAATGGCGGCCAGGGACTTCCAGGCCTCCACCCGCCCCGCTTCGTCTTCGGATTCCTCATACAGGGCCGTGATTTCCTTCCACAGGGCGGCGCTCGCTTCCGGGGGCGACACAGCCAGGAGCCGCTTCAAGGTGTCGATTTCACGGTCGGGCCGTCCCTGTTCGCGGTAGAGAGCCAACAGGCCGCCCAAAATTTCAGGAACCTGCTCCTGCGGAGCCTGTTTCAGCATTTCCTCAAAAATTTCCGCCGCCTGCTCGGCCCAGCCGTTTTGCTGATAGATGTCGGCCATGCGGCGCATGAGGTCGAGATAGGGGCGGCCCTGCCCCGCCGCCAGTTCGATGAGCCGCCCCAGGGTGCGGATGGCCTCGCGGGGCTGGTTCATTTCCGTATAGAGCGGCAGGAGGCGTTCCAGCAAATCTTCGTCCGGCCCCAGCCGCCCGAGCTCGGCTTCCAGAAGCTCTATCGCCCCGTGCTTCTGGCCGGACTCGTTCAAGGCCGCCAGCAGTTTGTCGCGCAACGATTCGGAATCCGGGTCAAGGGCCAGGGCCCGCCGGAAACTTTCCGCCCGCGTGGCGGCGTCGGCGGCGGCTGCGCCCTGGGCCGCGAAATCCAGCGCCGAGTAGTGGGACTGGATGTGGAACAGCGCGACCGCCTGGGCCCCGTCCCGCACTTCAATGCGCAAGCCCCTGGGCGGCCCCTCAAAAGCCTTGTCGCCCAAAAGCTGCCGGGGGGAAGCCGTTGCGCCGCCCACCACGGCGTTGATGTTGAAATCCGGCGAGGCCAGGCTCAGATCATAATTGAGGCGGCGGTTGGTGTCCAGCCCGCTGACGGTGAAATTTTGGCCGGGGTGGATATCCACGGAACCCCCGGCGGGGATGGTCACGGTTTGGCGGTCAACGGTCAGGCTCAGGCCGCGCACTTCCAGGGGGTCGCCGAACAGCCGCCCCTGAACCCTGGCGAAGGACTGCGGAGCCGCCAGATGCCACAGCCCCGCCGCCGCCGCCAGCAGGAAGGCGGCGATGAGGGGATAGAGGAACCAGCCGGGGCCGGGCCCTTTTTTAATGACCCGCCGGGGGCCCTGTTCGTCCTGCAAATGATCCATATGCACAATGCTCTGCTCGGCTCGCCGCGAGACGGCCCGGCCGGGTTACGGTTCTTGAGTCGCTTCCTAACCTTATATTGTATCATACTTTTTTTTCCCGAACCAGCTTTGATTTTTTGGGGCTGTTTTTGCTCTTGACAGATACCCCTTGGTGAAGCACAATGAATATTTTATGCAATTCGGTTGCGATTTGAAAACGGGGGACGGGCGCGAACATTATGGGTCTGATAGATATCATCGGGCTGACCAAAAATTACGGCGAGGGCGCGAAGGCCGTGGCGGCCCTCCGGGGCGTTGACCTGTCGGTGGAGGCCGGGGAGATTTACGGGGTCATCGGGCTCTCCGGGGCGGGGAAAAGCACCCTCATCCGCTGCTTGAACCGCCTGGAAACCCCCACCAGCGGCCAGGTCATCGTGGACGGGCGCGACCTGACGGCCATGAGCGAAGCCGAGCTGCGGCTGGCCCGCCGCGATATGGGCATGATTTTTCAGCACTTCAACCTCCTGTCCTCCCGCACGGTGGCCGACAATGTGGCCTTCCCCATGGAAATCGCGGGCCGTTCTAAAGTTGACATTATGAAGCGGGTGATGGAACTGCTCGACCTGGTGGGGCTGGCCGACAAAGCCGGGGCCTACCCGGCCCAGCTTTCCGGCGGGCAGAAGCAGCGGGTGGGCATTGCCCGGGCCCTGGCCAACAGCCCCAAGATTTTGCTCTGCGACGAGGCCACCAGCGCCCTTGACCCCCAGACCACCCAGTCCATTCTGGGCCTGATTCAGAGCGTGAAGGATCACCTGGGCCTGACCGTGGTGCTCATCACCCACGACATGCGGGTCATCACCGAAATCTGCGACCGGGTGGCGGTGATGGAAGACGGCCTGGTTGTGGAGCAGGGCCCGGTGTTCGACGTGTTCACCCGGCCGCGGCACCAGGTCTCCAAGGCTTTTATCGAAGTGGTCATCAGCCGCAAAGACGATTCCGGGGCCTGGGGCTATGTGCCGCGCGGGCTCCTGACGCAGGTGCTCTTCCTCGGGCCCTCCGCCGAAGACCCGGTGATCTCCGAGGTGGTGCGGCGGTTTGAGGTTAAGCCCAATGTTTTGCAGGGCCGCATCAGCCACATTAAAGGGCGGCCCTTCGGCATCATGCTTTTGGATTTGACGGGCGCGCCCGAGGACTGCCGCCGGGCGGTGGAATACATGCGCTCGCTGAATCTGGTTGTGGAGGTTTTGAACGATGTTCAGCACGGGTAGCAACCTCTGGCTGATGATTTGGCCCGCCTCTTGGGAGACTATATATATGGTCTCTATTGCCACGGTGGTGACGACGCTTCTGGGCGTGCCGCTGGGGGTGGTGCTGGTGGTCACCAGGCAGGGGCACATTATGGCCAATAAACTCGTAAACCGCTTGGTGGGTCTGCCGGTCAACTTTATCCGCGCCATTCCCTTTCCCATCTTCATCCTATTCGTCATTCCCATAACCCGCGTCCTGACGGGCACCAGCATCGGCCCTAACGGCGTTATCGTGCCCCTGAGCCTGGCTGCCATTGTCTTTATGGCCCGCCTGGCCGAGACGGCCATGCTGGAAGTGCCCTACGGGGTCATTGAGGCCGCCATCTCGGCCGGGGCCAACCGTCGGCAGATCATCTGGCATGTGCTGCTGCCCGAGGCCGGTTCGGGGCTGATTTTGTCCGTGACTATTTTGGTGGTGACCCTCATCGGCTATTCGGCCATGGCCGGGCTGGTCGGCGGCGGCGGGCTGGGCGACCTGGCCGTGCGCTACGGTTATTACCGCTACCGCGCGGACGTTATGTGGGTGTGTGTTATTATTTTATCCTTCGTGGTGCAGGCGCTTCAGAACTTTGGCGAAGCGCTGGCCCGCAAGTACAACCGCAGGTAATTTTGAGGAGGAGAGTATGAAAAAGTTTATCGCCCTGTTGGCCGTGCTGGCCGTCAGCCTCTTGGCCGGTACGGCCCTGGCCCAGGACAAGATTGTGGTCGGCACCACCGCCGGTGCCGATGTGGAGATTTTGGAAAAAGCCCGCGACGTGGCCGCCAAAAATGGCCTGACCGTGGAAATTATTGAGTTCAGCGACTATGTGCGCCCCAACCTGGCCCTGGTGGATAAAGAAATCGACGTCAATTCCTTCCAGCACGTGCCCTATCTGGACAGCTTCAACGCCGAACGCGGCCTGACCCTGACCGGCATCGGCACCACCTATGTGTCGCCCATCGGCTTTTTCTCCAAGAAAATCAAATCTCTGGATGAACTGAAAAACGGCGACACCCTGGCCATCCCCAACGACCCGACGAACGGCGGCCGGGCGCTTTTATTGCTTCAGAAGGCCGGGTTCATCAAGCTGAAAGAGGGCGTGGGCCTGACCGCCACCCCTTTCGACATCGCGGAAAACAAGCTGAACCTCAAGATTGTTGAGATGGATGCCGCCCAGACCCCCCGCGCCCTGGATGACGTGGCCGCCTCGGCCATCAACAACACCTTCGCCATCCCCGCCGGGCTCAACCCCCTGAAGGACGCCATCTATCTTGAAGACGCGGACTCCCCCTACGTCAACGTCATCGTGGCCCGTGCGGAAGACATGGACAACCCCCTCTACAAGAAATTTGTCGCCGCCTACCAGTCCCAGGAAGTGGCCGACTTCATCCTCACCCGCTTTGAGGGCGCGACTCTGCCCG
>JAITVE010000160.1 GCA_031285975.1 Candidatus Adiutrix sp.
AGCCGGAGCCCCCCGGCAAGCCCGCAGGGGCCCGCACCGGCTTGAGGGGCAGGGCGGGCACGGCCCGGCTCAAGGCGTCCCGCACGTCTTCGGGGCTTCCGGCCGCCAGGCGGCCCTCGGCCAGCATTTCCGCCGGGGAGTCGTTGTTTTTTAAGCGTATCAGCGGCTCCAGGCCGGGCTCGGCAACGGTTGAGCCGAGGGCGGCCACCAGCAAATCGCCCCGGCGGGCGAAGGGCAGCTCCGCCGCGATTTCCGGCAGCACCGCGTTTGACAGGCGGGTGTAATGGGGCTCCAAAGCCGCCAGGGAGGTGAGGGGCGCGTCGTGGTCGAAGCGCAGGGCTCCGCTGAGGGCCGGGCCGTCGCCCTCGGTTTTGAGGGCCGCGCACATAGCGGCCAGGCCCCGGCTCAGAAGGCCGAAAAGCTCCCAGGGCTGGGCGTTGGGCCGGGCCAGGGTGAGGCGCAGGTCGGCCAGGGTGACGGCAACGGCGGAGAGCAGGGCGGCGCGGGCGTTCGGAGCGCCCAGGTCAGCCGGGCGGCCCGGCGCTAGGTGGGCGGTCAGCGCGGCCAGGCGGCTTTCAAAACCGGCGGCCACGCGCAGCATCCGGGCGTCGGCGGCCACGGCGTTCAGCGGCGGGCACCAGGCAGCATCCGCTTGCGGGCCCTGGCCGCGCTCCACCAGGCGCAGAAGGGGGAAGTGGAAATAATCGCCCCGGCCCCGGCTTTCCTCGGGGCTGAAAAGCCGCAGGTAATAATACAGGCTGCGCACCGGCGCGCTCGGCTCCGGCAGCGTCGGGTGGGGCAGGGCATAGCGGTCGGCGGTCATCTCGTCCGCCTCGGCGGCCACATAGCGGCCCGGCCCGCTCGGCAAACCCTCGCCGCACAACACCCCGGCCACGTTGCCCCTGGCCGCCGGGCGGGCCAGGCCCACCCGCAGGGTCAAGGGTTCGCGGCGGTCAGGCCAGACGTCGTCCAACTCGCGGGACTCAATGACCGCGTTGCCGTCTTCGCGCCGGGGCTCGGCCACGGCACGCGTGCCGTCGGGGAAAGTGAGGTCGGCCCGCACGATTTTCACCAGCCCGGAGGCCAGGGCCCCCTCGTCGATTTCCAGCCCGTTCACGCCCCAGGGCCAGGGGCGGCCGTCGGCGAAGGAGGCCGCCCGCTGCTGATAGTGGTGGCTGTCTGCTTGCTGAAAGTGCTGCGGGTCAAGGAATTGCCCGGAATGCCAGAACACGGGGCGTGACGCGAACATGATGTTACCTTTCTGTCGGCGGCGCTTCGGGCCGGTCGGGGCCGAAATTGAGTTCAACGACCAATTGCCCCGGCTCCCGGTGACTGCTGAACCAGCCGTCGCGCACTTCCACGATGGGCACGGGGAAGAGCCGGGCGCAGCGGTCGGATTCCAGATGATAATACCCGGCGGCCAGGCCCACGAAGCGGGCCCCCTCCCGCCGGTCGAGGAAGATGGGTTCAGGCTTTTGGCCGGGCTCGAGGAAGTAGCGGTCATAGGCCAGCACGGTGTCGCCGAATTTTTGGCAGGCGGCCAGGGCGGCCAGGCCCGTCAGCTCTTCGCAAATTTCTTCGCCCCCGGCCTCGCCGCAGGCGGCCAGATTATCCAGCCCGGCCTGGCCCTGGCCGCGAAGCTGGTCGAAAACCCGCGCCTCCGAAAGCTGGTAGACGCAGATGGAGAGGCTCGAAGGCCGCCCCTGGTCGAGGTTCACATCGTCGCTGGCCTGGAATTTGAGGACGATGGCTTCCGGCTCGGCGGCCCAATTGAGGTCGGCGTCCGGCGGGCGCATTTTTTCCGGCTGGCCGGAGCCGCAGGAGGCCATAAGCGGCCAGGCAATGACGGCCGCAATGAAAATCAGAGATAGATGTAGCTTTTTCATAGTTTAGAAACCCTACAATATATTGTGTTGTTGGCGCATTTGTTAACAACATGCGGCGCGGGCAGTAACCTTATTAACTAAAGTTTACAATTCATTTTAGCTTTGATATTGTAAAAAAATAACAAAGTTAAAGTGAATTTTAAGTTCTGCTTGGCCGAGCTATTGATTTTATTATATATTGATTTTGATTTTTTGCAAGCCTAAAACAGAATTTTTGAAAATTAACTTGACCGCAAATATTCTTTCATGATACCCTGTGATTATTGGATTTCAAAACTATTTTCATGGTTAATAGTAAAATTAACATGGCTGGCGGCGCTGTGCTCAATTCGAGCCTCTTGCGCCTCAAACGCTTGTTTTTGCCGCCCGCCAACCCGGCAAGGAGTTGACATGTCCGAATCCATTCAGCACCGCCTGCTGCGCGTGCGCCCGCCCCGCGTTAAAATCACCTATGACGTGGAAACCGGCGACGCCATCATCAAAAAGGAACTGCCCTTCGTCATGGGCCTGGTGGCCGACCTCTCCGGCGACCCCGGCCTGGAACGCGACCGGCCCATTCCCCCCTACCGCGACCGCATGTTCGTCAGCATTGACCGCGACAATTTCGACCAGGTGCTTTGCGACGCCCGGCCCCGCGTTAAAGTGCCCCTCGTGTTCAGCGAAGACGAAGCCGCCACAACCCCG
>JAITVE010000176.1 GCA_031285975.1 Candidatus Adiutrix sp.
CTGCCTGGGCTGCGCCGCGAAAACCGCGCGGCGGCTGGACGAGCGCGAGCTCTTCACCGCGCCGCCCCCCTGCGGCCTCAACCGCCGCCGCCCCTATCAGCGGGTTTGGCGAGGCCGTCAGGAATTTTGGGTCTGCCCCGAGCATCCGGACGGCCCCAACTGCCCCAGTTACAAAACTCTGCCGGGAGACGCCACATGACCTCCGGATTCTGGTCTAAACTGCTGGAAGCCTTCAAAGACGAGGCCCGGGATTACGATCCCACGGTTATCTTTGAGGGCGATTCCCCTTACCACCACATCACCATCCGCGAAGAGAACGGCCGCCGCACCCTGTATTTCGGGCCCAACGGCGAAGAGGCCGAGACCTCCATCAACCCCGCCCACCCCGAGGAGCCCGTCTTCGAATACCCCGGCATGATGCTGGCCGCCCTGCCGCTCCACCCCACAGGCCGCCGCATCGCCATGCTCGGCCTGGGCGGCGGCTTCATCCCCGGCCTGTTCCGGGCCCACCTGCCGCAATACAGCCTGACGGTGGTGGAAGTTGACCCCCTGGTGGCCGAGCTGGCCCAAACCTATTTCGGCTTCGTCCCCGAGGGCAACGTGGAATTGGTGGTCAGCGACGGCCGGGAGTTCATGGAGGCCCAGCCGGAAGAATCCCTCGACCAAATCTGGCTGGACGCCTTTTCCGGCAACAACGTCCCGGCGCGCCTGTCCGGCATAGATTTTCTGGATCTATGCTACAGCCGCCTCACCCCCGGCGGCCTCCTGGCCCAAAACCTGCACCAGAGCAGCCCCGTCACTTTTCGGGATCAGCTGTACACCACCCGCGCCGTCTTCGGCGAGTTTCTGGCCTTTGACGGCCAGCGCTGCGGCAACGCCGTGGTCATCGCCAAAACGCGGGGTGGCCCCCCGGGCCCGGCCTGGAAAAAGCCGGACTTAACCGCCGCCGCCAAAAAATTCGGCCCCCGCATCGGCCCCTATGATTTGGTGGCTGAAATGAAGAAAATTAAGGTGTTTTGATACGCCAACCGTCATTCCGGCTTGCGCCGGAACGACGGAATGGACAAGGCCTAACAAATTCCGTCGCTGCCGGTGAATGCCGTCAGCGACCCGGCCACACCCTGGATGCAGAGCATAACCATGGGCTCGCTGCCGGTGTTTTTCCAGCTGCGCGAACCGTCCGGGGCAATTCTGACCACCGAGCCTTCGCGGATGGCCGCCACTTCGCCGTCCACCTCGAATTCGCCGCTGCCTTTGAGGACAATATACATTTCCTCATTCCTGCGGTGCTTGTGAAAAAACGGCATCCCCATATGCGGCGGCATAACCTGGAACGAGACTTCCATCCCCGAGGCCTTGAGGCTTTCCGCGAGAAACACCTTGCCGGGGAAGGGCGATCCGTCCGCCGGGTTGACCACCGCATACTCCGTCAGGCGGTTCGCGTCCAGCCCGCCGAGATTCCCGGCTGAAAAATTTGCCCGCTCCGCGATAATTTCCATCTTCCTGCTCATACCATTCTCTCCTTAGGAGCAGTTCATAAATAACTTGTACATCTCCCTGGCTGTGTTGTTCTCGTTTTGGCCGCCAACAATCCGGCCAAAACGAGAACGCCTTGCCAGAAAAACGTACAAATTATTCCTGAACCGCTCCTTACGATGTGTGGATGTAATGAACAACCGGTTGCCTTTCGTCATGACAAGGGCTATAATACCGCCTTACAGGCCATTGTAAAGCAGGCACTTATTTGTCATGAAGGAACTTGATGGGAACTATTGTTGAAAATAAAGAACTTGCGGCGGGTAAAAATCTTCTTCCAGCCTGCCCGGTGGAGACTACCCTCCAGCTTATCGGCAATAAGTGGAAAATATATGTGCTGCGCGAACTGCTGCCCGGCGCCCGGCGCTTCGGCGAACTGCAAAAATCCATCCCCAGCATCAGCCAGAAAGTCTTGACGCAGAACCTGCGGGCTATGGAAGCAGACGGCCTGGTGGTGCGGAACGTTTTCGCCGAAGTGCCGCCCCGAGTCGAATATCACCTGAGCGAACTCGGGGGCACCCTGCGGCCGGTTATCGAGGTTTTGTGGGAGTGGGGGCTGCAATACAAAAAGCGAAAAGCCAAGGGCTCCCGCAAACGCTAGCGTCTTAACGCCAGTCCAGCTTTTGCCGCAGCACGTCGGTGAAATTGCGCAGGGGGTTGGTTATCAGGCACACGTCTTCCTCATGGCGGCGCACGGTGATGCGGTCGCCGGGCATGAGCGGCAGGCTCACCTGGCCGTCGGCGGTGAGGTGCAGGTCAACGTCGCGGCTGTCGATGGTCATTTCCACCGGGAAGGTGGAGGGCAGGATGATAGGGCGGCTGGTGAGGGTGAAGGGGCAGATGGGCGTGACGATGATAGCCGGGATGGTGGGATAGACCACCGGCCCGCCCGCCGAAAGGTTGTAGGCCGTGGAGCCCGTGGGGGTGGCGATGATAACCCCGTCGGCCCGGAAGCTCCACTCGCCGAAGTCCCGCACCGAAAGGTTGAGCGTGATGATGCGCGACAGGGCCCCTTTGTTGACCACGATTTCGTTCAAGGCCGGGGTCTCGGCCACCCGGCGGCCCTGCCGCTCCACCGAAACCTCCAGGGCCATGCGGTTTTCGCAGCGGTAGTCGCCCGCCAGCAAATTTTTCAGCATGTCGGCGAACTGGTGCGGCTCGGTCTCGGCCAAAAAGCCCAGGTGCCCGAGGTTGACCCCGAACAGCGGCAGCCCCGTCATGCCCCAGGCCCGGGCCGCGTACAAAAGGGTGCCGTCGCCGCCCAGGGAGATGATCAGGTCGGGCGCAAAGCCCTGGGGCGGCTCCGCCCGCCGCTCGGCGGTGGAGGACTCCACCCAAATCTCCAGCCCCTGCCCCCGCAGAATGTCCGAAGCCTCGCGGGCCAGCCCGGCGGAGCGTTCGTCGTCTTTATATCCAATGGCCACTGCACGCCACAAAATAGCACCTTTTCTCCCAATGTTGGATGCCTGTCATTATAGCACACCTCACTAATTTTTCTAGCGCGCTTTTTTGTGCTATACTATGCTTAAATATACGCATTTTTCGCCGAACCGTTTTTGTATAACGCCAACCGGCGGCCCCGGCCGCCTGACAGGGACATAATGAAAATCAAGCGCTTCACCGCCAGAGACCTGCCGACGGCCACCAGCCAAATTAAAGAGGAGTTCGGGCTGGCCGCCATCATCCTGTCGCAGCGCGACCTGCCGCCGGAGGAAGGCGGGGGGGTGGAAATCACCGCCGGAGTCCGCGACGAAGACCTCCCGCGCCGCCCGTCCGAAGCTTTTGCCGACGAGGCCGAGGCTCCCGCCGCCCCCGTTCCGCCCATGCCCGCGCCCCCGGCCTCAGTCCCGACTCCGGCCCCGGCCAAGCCCCGGGCCGGTCAGGCCGTGGGCGCGGCCGCCTACCGCCAGGCCGCCCGCAGCCTCAGCTATGACAGCGAGGGGCTGACCCGTAAAGATATCGACGCCCTCGGCCTCTCCCTGGGCCGGGGCCTGGGCGAGCTGAAAGACCTGATTCTGGACTTGGCTCACCGCCAAAGTTTGTCCGAAAAATGGCGCGACCGGCCCGACCTGGTGAGCCTCTACCGCCGCCTTCTGGAGACCGGCCTAGCGGCGGAATACGCCCGCTCCCTGGTGGAAAGCGCGGCGGAAAGCGCCCGCGCCTGGGGCGGCGAAATCGGCGAACATCTGCGCAAAACCCTGCGCCCCAAGCTCCGCATTGCCGACCTCTCCCTTGCGCCGCCCAAATACCTGGCCCTGGTGGGGCCCTCCGGCGCGGGCAAAACCACCACCCTGGTCAACCTGGCCGCCTTTTACCGCCAGCGAGGCCTCAAGGCCGCCGCCATCACCCTGGACACCCTCAAACTCGGCGCGGCCGAGCAGTTGACGCAATACGCCCGCATCCTGGGCCTCGGCGTCCGCGTCTGCCAAAACCGCGAAGAGTTCCGCGAGGCCCTGGAAATCTTTGAAACCAGCGACCTCATCCTCATCGACACCCCCAGCCGCGGCTTCCAAAAAGACGAGGGCCGCCGCGAACTGGCCGCTTATTTCGACGAAGCCGAGGCCGCCGCCCTCCTTGTCCTCCCCGCCACCATGAAAGAAGGCGACCTCGCCGCCGCCCTCGCCAAAGCCCGCGCCTTCCGCGAAGCGGGCCTGGTCGTCACCAAATTCGACGAAACCGAAACCCTGGGCAATCTCCTCGGCTTCCTCATGACCAAGGCCCCCAAGCTGGCCTTCTTCACCCAAGGCCCCAAAACCTCTGAAGACTTCATTATGGCTTCCGCCGACCGGCTGCTGGATATGTGGCTGGAAGAGGGCTAAGATTTGTTAGGCGCTGGCGGGTTGGAGTTGGTCGGCGCTCCAATGATGCAAGAGAAAACCGCCATCCTGGCAAGGCCGGGATGGCGGTTTTTTTTCAGAAGCTGTGCGTGAAGCGTTTCCCTTACGCCAACGCTCCCACCGCGCTTTCGGCGGCTTTGAGGAGTTCGCGCTGTTCGATGAGGCGGATGCAGGCGCCTGATTGGTTGGGCATGTATTCGTCTTTTTCCGTGCCGGGGAAGTCCTGCTTCACGCGGGCGTAGGCGGCGGCGGTGCCTTTGCCGAGGGTGAAGCCGGGGAGTTCCTTTTCCGTGAGGCTGATGGCCTGGGCGGCGATGAGGGTCTCAATGCCCAGGATTTTTTCAAGGTTGGTGAGGATGTGCCGGGCTTTGCGGGCGGCCCAGGGGGCCATGCTCACGTGGTCTTCCTGGCTGCTTTTGGTGGTGAGGCTGTCGGCGGTGGAGGGGAAGCACAGGGTTTTGTTCTCCGAAGTGATGGCCGCCGCCGAGCAGGAGATGACCGCGTAGCCGCAATTGAGCCCGGCCGGTTCCCCGGCCAGCATGGGCGGGATGCCGTAGCTGAGGCAGGGGTCGCAGATGGCAAAGAGGCGGCGCTCGGCGATGTTGCCCAGTTCCGTCATGGACATGGCCACGATATCCATGGCGAAGCCGATGGGCTCGCCGTGGGAGTTGCCGCCGCTCACGAAGTCCAGCCCGCCGTCCTTATTCCAGAAAACCAGGGGGTTGTCGGTGACCGCGTTGAGCTCTTTTTCAATGATCCCGGCGGCGTAGTCCAGGTTGTCGCGCACCGCGCCGTGCACCTGGGGGATGCAGCGGAGCGACAGGATA
>JAITVE010000314.1 GCA_031285975.1 Candidatus Adiutrix sp.
AAAACGTACAAATTATTCCTGAACTGCTCCTTAGAGTATTTTGCAATGCTACTCTGTCGGCATTCGTTTTATTCCTTTTTACCGAATTTCCCAAACCCTTTGGACAAACCAGAAAGCGCGCCCTTGGCTACGTCTTTGGCCTTATCCACAGCGCCGCCCTCGGCGGAGGCTTCGGGTGCCTCCATAGCCGGAGTGGTTTCCGACAACTCTTTAACCGGCGTCTTGCGCGCCAGAATATCGGCATATGCGCCGCTTTCATCAAACTTAATCAGTGAATGCACACGGGAAACCGACCAAGGATGTGAGCGACCGCGGCTTAAAATAATTTTCTGCGCCATGCCCAAGTTGGATGAACTGGATTCCTGAAAATCTTTGCTTTGGGCGATGAACTCATCGAGGTTCATTTCATTGACCAGACGCTCACTGGCACCGGCCAGCTTCATCAGAGCCTTGCAGGCAGCGGTAAGATTCTGGCAGGCTAGATAGCCGCCACGATCGCAGGAATGCTCCGCCGCCCGGTACCATTCGTAGTAGGCGTAGTCCAAGGCCATGATGGTGGGGCCGGAAAGTGTTCCCAGGCCGGGAACCGTACCCAGAATGGAGCCAATCAAGTTGTCTGCCAGCAGGGTGCCCAGGCTCTGGTAGGTGATGTGCTGCGACTTGATATGCGCAAGCTCATGGCCGATGACAAAGCGCAACTCATTATTATCCAGAATATCAACGAGCGTACCGTCCACACAGACAATCGGCTTGTCTGGACAGGCCGTATAGGCATTGCGCGATCCGGCGGAAATGAGGTAAAAGAGCGGTTCTTCCACCTCCAGAACGTCACAGGTTTCCCGCATGATTGTATATAGCGTGGGCATCTGCCGCTCGGTTATACGCAAGTTGCTGCCAAGCAGTTCCATTCTGCGAATGCTGTTGAACGGAACATCGCAAAGATCCAGCACTTTTGGGAGCAAGGGGATTTTCTTCAATGTCTCAAGCGCAACCTTGTCAAGCGGATGTTCATATTCTGAAGACTGCAAATTGGTAATAACAACACGTTCCATGGCTGTTCATCTCCTTGTGAATGAGTATAGATTCAACGTGACGCCAAGCGGCGTTTCCAATGTTCATTGACTCTCTTGCCCTTTTTTCAAAAAGTATCACGAATGATACGAAAAGTAAATGCCTTGGCGGGAGTGGTGGTGACGACCTATTTGGAAAAAGCCGCCTCAAGCATGAACTATAATTTTTTTAAACGGAGAGCGTCAAAATTTTGTTGACGCTCTCCGTTTTTTATAAACACATCTAAAATCAACACTCTCCTGTCTTGGCATTCAAGTTGCTTGGTAACGGGCAGCTTGGAATTTTACCCCGCGAAGGAGGGTCGCCCCATGAATCTCAATTTAGCTGAAAATACCGCTTCCCTGAATCTTTGGATGCAGCCGGAGCGCCCGGATGAGTTCTGGTCATTACTGTTCGACCAAATGCCGTATTGCCTGGTGGTTTTCGACCAGGAGGGCCGCATTCTTCTGGCCAATGATGAGGCCGTGCGCCGCCTGAATTTGGGCGACGTGGATGATTTCACCCTGCCCGAGCATCTGAAGCCCCTCAAGGCCGGGGCCTTTCAGCTGGAACTGCGCGGCAGCCGCACCCGCACCGTGACCATGCCTTCACCGGCTGACGGCAACCCCCTGACTTTTCAGCTTCGCCATCTGCCCTTTGGCGATGGCTTGGTGCTGGCCACCGGCCAGAGCGCGGCCACGGTGCCCGGTTTCGGCCATGTGGGCGGTGCGCTGGACGAGACGGCGGCCATGGCCACCGAAGTGCGCCGCCAGGTGACGGGGCCTCTGGCGGGCATCGAGCTCTACGCCTCCATCGTGGGCCAGGAGTTGGAGCAGGCCGGGGACAGCGCCCTGGCCGACATTATGGAGCAAATCCGTTTCGGTGTCCGCGAAGTTAATGAGTACCTCACCAGCTTCAGTTCCATGGCCGAGCCCCTGAGCCTCAGCCTGGAAAGCCACCGACTGATGGACATTGTGGACGAAGCCCTGGGGGCTATGAACGGCGTGTTCAAAGAGCGGCAAATCGGCGTTCTGGTGACGCAAAAAGATTTGGACGTGACCGCCGACCGGGGCCTCATGGTACAGGCTCTCCTGAACCTCCTGCTCAACGCCGTGGAAGCCATGCCCGAGGGCGGCCGCATTTTCGTGGAATTCGAGACCGAAAAGCCCGGCCTGGTGGAAATCGTCATCACCGACACCGGCCCCGGTGTGCCCCTGGACAAAATGAAAAAAGTTTTCAGCCCCTTTCACACCACCAAAGACCAGCCCCTGGGCCTGGGCCTGCCGGTGAGCCTGCGCATTGCCGAGGCCCACCAGGGTTCGCTCCTGATTGGTTCTGATTTGAACATGGGGGCCCGGGCGGTGCTGTCGCTGCCCTTCCTGACCGAAGGCGGGCGGGCTTGCCGCCTGAACTAGGCGGCTGGCGGTTGAAAGTCTTGTGAGATACGGCTTGAGTGATAAGGAGACTATTATGAGCGTCAGAGCGATATTGGTGGCCGACGACGAAAGGCATCTGCGGAGCGCCCTGTTCACAGCCCTTACCCGGCTGGGGCACGCGGTGGAACTGGCCGAAAACGGACAGGAAGCCCTCAATAAATTCCAGGCCCAGAAATTCGATTTGGTCATCACCGACTTGCGGATGCCGTCGGTGGACGGCCTGGGCGTTCTGAAAGCCGTCAAGAAGCTGTCCCCGGCCACCCCGGTCATCATGATGACCGCCTACGGCTCGGTGGAGACGGCGGTGGAAGCCATGCGGGAAGGCGCGCAGGACTTTATCCTCAAACCGTTTCCGGCGGGCGTGATTGAAGAGGCCGTGAACCGGGCCCTGTCCGGCCAGGCCGGGGAAGCCGCCCAGGAGCCCGCCGTCCAGGCCAAAAGCGGGGCCGCGCCCGGCGAGCGGCCCATCATCACCCGCAACGCCCGCATGAACAAGCTGCTGGAACTGGCCCGCAGCGTGGCCGCCTCCCCGGCTACGGTGCTGCTCCAGGGCGAAAGCGGCACGGGCAAGGAATTATTGGCCCGCTACATCCACCAGCACTCGCCGCGCGCGAACGGCCCCTTTGTGGCCCTCAACTGCGCCAGCCTCCCGGAGAGTCTTCTGGAGAGCGAACTTTTCGGCCATGAAAAAGGCGCTTTCACCGGCGCGGTGACCCGCAAGCAGGGCAAGTTTGAACTGGCCGACGGCGGCACTATTCTGTTGGATGAAATCAGCGAAATGGACGTTTCCTTGCAGGCCAAGCTTTTGCGCGTGCTCCAGGAAGGCGAGATCGACCGGGTGGGCGGCAAGGAGCCCCAGAAAATCGACGTGCGGGTCATTGCCACCACCAACCGCAACCTCAAGCAGTGGGTGGACGCGGGGCATTTTCGGGCTGACCTCTACTATCGCCTGAACGTCATCCCCTTCTACATCCCTTCGCTGAAGGAACGCATTGACGATGTGCCCATGCTGGCCGACCATTTCCGTAACAAATACGCGGTGATGAACCACAAGAACGTCAAGAGCCTGTCGGACGCGGCCCTGGCCGCCCTGGGGAATTACGACTGGCCCGGCAACATCCGCGAGTTGGAAAACACCGTGGCCCGGGGCGTGCTTCTGGCCAGCGGAACGGCGGTGGAGCCCCACGATTTATTCATGGACGAGGCCGGTTTCATGGCCGCCCTGGAACGCAACGTGGCCCCGGCGGCTCCGGTTGCCGAAGCCGTTGCCCCCGAAAGCGGGGCAGGGGATGACACCCTGTTCAGCGGCCTGGACAGCCCGGCCATGGAAAATGCCCCGCCAGTTGCGGACTCCCCCTTCGCCCAAGGCGTCCTCATGACCATCGAAGAAATGGAGCGCCGCCTCATTGGCCGGGCCCTGAACGAGACGGACGGCAACCGCACCCACGCCGCCAAAATTCTGGGCATTAGCGTGCGCACCCTCCGCAACAAGCTGGCCGAATACCGCGTCTCCGCGTAAATTCCGAGCCGCCGCCATGTCCCGCCGCGCCAGAGCAGTCCATCTGGCGCGGCGGCGTGTGCCCCAAATGAGGGCGGAGCGAGCGATTTTTCTCAATGAATGTGCACTATAACAAAACCGCCGCCAAATTGTAGTAATTTGACGGCGGTTTAATGTTTCAGCGTGACAACCCGGTCAGCGCAGCAGTTTCCGCGAGGAACGCCCGGCAGGGTGGGCGGCCTGGTTGTTTTGACCCTGAATCAGGGCGGCCAAATCTTCCACCATCCGTTCCAGTTCTTCGGCCTGGCTGCTCAGGTCGCGGGTGACGGAGGCGGTTTCCTCGGCCCCGGCGGCGTTCTGCTGGGTCACTTTGTCCATCTGGATGACGGCATTATTGACCTGGGACACGCCCTGGGCCTGCTCGTTGGTGGCCGAGGTGATTTCCGCAATCAGGCGGGCGGTTTCGCCGGTGCCGGTTTCAATTTCCTGGAAACTCGCGGCCAGGCGGCCGACGATTTCCGCGCCGCGCCGCACGCTCTCGGTGGTGCCGCTTATCAAGTCCGTCGTGTCTTTGGCGGCCTGGGCCGAGCGCTGGGAGAGGTTCCGCACTTCGTCGGCCACCACGGCGAAGCCCATGCCCGCCTCGCCGGCGCGGGCCGCTTCCACAGCCGCGTTCAGGGCCAGAAGGTTGGTCTGGAAGGAGATGTCGTCAATGGTTTTGATGATGTGCCCGATTTTTTCGGACTTGTCGTTAATGTCGGCCATGGCCTCGCTCATGCGGCGCATGTCCCCCGCGCAGCCTTCCACCAGGGTGGCGGTGCGCTGGGTGGCCTCGTTGGTCTGGACGGCGTTGTCGGCGTTCTGCTGGGTCATGGAGGACATTTCCTCCAGCGCGGCCGAGGTTTCCTCAAGCGAGGCGGCCTGTTCGCTGGCCCCTTCGGCCAGGGTGTTGCTGGCTTCCGAAATGCTGCCAGCGGCCAGGTTGAGCGCGGAAGAGGCGCTGAACAGGCGCGAGCTCAGGGCGTTGAGCACCCTGGCCACGGCCGCCACCTGCCAGTAGAGCAGAATCAGGGAGATCAGGAGCACCGTGGCCCCGGCGGCGATGGTGACGGTGACGCCCTGCTTGACG
>JAITVE010000233.1 GCA_031285975.1 Candidatus Adiutrix sp.
CCACGGCGCGGTAAGCGCGCAAATCGTTGATGGCGGCCAGCTTGGCGGCGTCGTTGGTGACCAGCAGCACTTCGCCGAAGTGCGCGGCCAGTTCCCCGGCCAGGGCGGCCAACAGGGGGCGGCCCTCCCGGTTGCGCAGCCCCAGGGCTTTGTCAAAGCCCATGCGGCGGCTTTGCCCGCCGCAGAGAATGGCCGCGCTCACATTTTCCAGGCCGCCGGTTAACGGGCGGCCCGAAAACTCACCGGGCCGCACTGGATTCCTCGCGCAGGCGGTCGATGAGGTCAAGGGCGCGGTCATATTCAAAAACTTCGATGGCCTCGCTCAGGCCGTTCCAGGAGTGGGCCATTTCCCGGTCAAAATCGCGGTCGCGCAGTTGCTTCATGCGGTCGGCAATGAGGTCGTAGTCATACAGGGTCAGGGCCTCGCGCAGGGAAGCCAGGCCTTCGTCCCAAAGGGCCGGGTCGGCGGCGGGGCGAAGCTCGTCCGCGCCGCGTTCTTCCTGGGAAAAGACGTCGTTCAGCTGCTCCCCCACCTTCCGCAAACGCTCCAGCAGAACCGGCAGGCGCACGCGGCAGTAATTGACGTCGCGGGTGAGGGTGGCTTCCTCCAACTCCAGGGCCAGGTGGGAAAGCTCGGCGGCCCCGATGCTGGCCAGGGAGCTTTTGAGCCCGTGGACGTGGATGGCCAGTTCCTCGCATTCGCTGGCGGCCATCAGGTCTTCCATCAGGCCGCAGATTTGGGGAATCTTGTCGGCCAAAAGGCGCAGGGAGCGTTCATACACCTCGGCCTGGCCGCCCACCGTGGCCAGGCCCATGCCCACGTCTATTTCGTCCAGGGCGCTGATTTTCCGCAAGAACGGCGAGCGCGGCGCGGCGCCCGGCTTTGGCCGCGCGGCCCGGGGGGCGGGGAGCCGCAGGTGGGTGGGCAGCCATTTGGAGAGGATGCCGTCCAGTTCGCTTTTGCGGATGGGCTTGGACATGAAGTCGCTCATCCCGGCGGCCAAAAGCATTTCGCGGGTGCCGGAGACGGCGTTGGCGGTGAGGGCCACGATGGGCGGGGCGGCCCCCATTTCCCGCAGGCGGCGGGTGGTTTCCAGGCCGTCCATGTCGGGCATCATGTGATCCATGAAAATAAGGTGATAGTCCTTTTTTTGCACCGCTTCCAGGGCCAGCTTGCCGGAGAGCGCCAGGTCGCAGTCCAGCCCGTACAAAGTTTGCAGGAACCAGGCGGTGACGCTGAGGTTTATTTCATTGTCGTCCACAATGAGAAGGCGGGTTTCGGGGCTGTACCACAGCTCCTGCGCGGCGCCCCCGTTGGCGACCGTCACTTCCTCGCCCAGAATTTTGGGGATGATGAAGCGGAAGCTGCTGCCCCGGCCGTACACGCTTTTCACGTCAATGGCCCCGCCCATGAGGCGCAGAAGGTTTTTGCAGATGGTCAGCCCCAGGCCGGTGCCCTCAATGCCCCGGTTGCTGGCGGCGTCCAGCTGGGTGAAGGGCTCGAAGAGCAGGGGCAAATCTTCGGGCTTGATGCCCACCCCGGTGTCGGTCACTTCAAAGCGCAGGCTCTCGGCGTGGGTGATGACTTTGAGGGTTACGTTGCCCTGGGCGGTGAATTTAATGGCGTTGCTCAAAAGGTTCAGCAAAATCTGCCGCAGCCGCCCCTCGTCGCCGAAGAGCCAGGACGGCGGTTCGCCCTCGGCGGTGAAGCTGAACTTGAGGTTCTTGTCCGCCGACAAATAGCGGGACAGGGAGCAGACATTGTCGAGCATGAGGTGGAAATTGTAATTTTCCGGCGCCAGCTGCATTTTGCCGGATTCCAGCTTGGAGAGGTCGAGAATATCGTTGATGATGGTCAACAGCGATTCGGAGGAGACCTTGATGTCGCTCACGTAGCGGCTCTGGAGGTCGCTCAGGCGGCCGTCGTGGAGCAGGATTTCAGAGATGCCCAGGATGGCGTTCATGGGGGTGCGGATTTCGTGGCTCATGTTGGCCAAAAAGGCGCTTTTGGAACGGGCCGCCTCTTCGGCCCGCCAGCGGGCCTCGGCCAGTTCGGTCACATCGTTGATGGAGAGCATCACGCCCCGGCAGCGGTCGTGCTCGTCCACAATGGGGCTGATGACCACCAGGGCTTCCATATCGCAGCAGCCCTTGAAGCGGATGCTGTCGCTGTAGCGCCACCATTTGCGGTTGCGCAACACTTCCAGGCACTGGCCCTGGATTTTATCAATCCAGCTCTCGGCCACCTGGTCGGAAAATATCTGGTGCAGGGGTTTGTTGGGGAAATCGCTGCGGTCGGGGCTGATGAGCGGGGACTGGGCGTGGGTGCCCGCCACGAAGCGCAGTTTTTCGTCGAACAGGAAAATGCTGTTGGGCGAGTTTTTCAGCAAAAGCTCAATATACAGGTATTGAAGGCTTTTTTCTTCCTGGAACACCTGGCGCAGGCGCTCGGAATTTTCATAGAGCTGGGAGAGATTTTTATTGTCGCGTTCCCGTCTACTCAGCGAGCGGCGGAGCCTGGCTATCTCCTCCAGGGCCTCGCTGAGGCTGTCTATGCCCAAGGCGGTATCGGCAGTATCGCTGACGTCAGTGGGTTCGCCGCCCATCATTCACCTTCCCGTAGTGCATGGTTTTTCCATTATGACGCACTTTTGGGCCGTATTCAACGTAAATTATTCCCAAAATAATTTTTCGCAGAATATTTAACATGTTACCAACCTTTTACACCGTACCCGATACGCATCTAAACGGCTAGTTTTCATTTCATATGGCCACTTTTCAAAAAGCGCACATGATGACGGAATCGCCCAGCATCAGGTTTTCCCGCCGGCCGCCGGGCAGCGGCGCCGGGCAGACCTCGTTGAAGCCGTAATAGCCGAAGAGGGCCAAATCTTCGGGGGCGGCGGCTTTAACGCGCTCCCCGGCCTGCTCGTCGTCGCCCACCATGATGAAATAGCGGGCAATGCAGGGCAGGCAGAACAGCACGCTGTAGTGGCGGCCCCGGGCCCGGCCATCTTCGACCTGGCCTAAAATGTCCTCCAGGCATTCCCGGGTGGTTTTCAGGATGCCGCTTTTGCCCATAATGCCCAGGCCGATGCGGGCCCCCTCGGGGATGTGGTTGGCGACGAGGCCGCTGCCGTCGGCGAGGTTCAGCTTCAGCAGGTCGCAGGTGTCGGCCAGGCCCTCGACGGGCGGGCGGCGGCCGCGCACTTCCAGGGTCAGGGGCCAGCCGGCCAGAAGCCGCTCGTTGGCCGTGTCAAAGCCCTGGGCGGCCAGGTAGTCGCAAAGGGTCATGTCGTCCACCCGCCGCAGGGTGCAGCCGTCAACTTCGGTCACGGTGGGCAGGTATTCGGTGGAAAGGTTCAACTCGCAGCGGGCCGCGAACACCGGCTCCACCTCGCCGCCCAGGCCCACCAGCACCATGCGGTCGGCGTAGGCCCGGCCCCCGGCCAGCGTCAGGGAACGGCCGGGGGTGTAATCGTCTGAAGTCATGCCCCCGAAAACCGGGAGGCCCTCGGCCGCTTCGAACAGGAACGGCAGGTAGAGCTCGGCCGCCAGGTCGGGCAGCATGGGCAGGAAGGCCAGGAGCAGTTTGGGCCGCTCGCCGAGCCGGGCCTCGCAGTCCCGGAACAGCTCGGCCATTTGGCGGCGGCTGTCGCTTTTTTGCAGCGGCGGCGACACGCTGGCCGCGAATTTCAGCCCCTGCCGCTGAACAATAGTAAGGCGGGCCGAAACATCCTCGTCCCTGGGTTCAAAGGGCTGGGCCCAGGTGCTGCCGCCCACCACCGGGAACGGCAGGGCCGCCTGAAGACCGGCGGCAACCTCACCGGCATTGGCTTCCGGCGAGCAGGCCAGCAGCCCGAAAGCGTTGGGGGACAGGGACTGCGGCAAATCACGGGTCAAATCGCCGACAATGTTCGTAAAACTCCTTGATACTCTGCTGATCGCCGTCATGGCCGGAAACCTTCTCACCCCGCAAGGGGCCTTGCGCCTCTGTAGCCGTGATGAATTTTACGAAGCCCCGGGTTGCGGCGGCCTCGCTTCCTCGCGCCGCAGGGAGGGAAGGCCCTGCGGCTATCATGGCGGACAGACGGCTCGGCCGGGTTGCGGCTGAATCGCTGAATCGCGCGTTTCGTTCTGCTGCCATTGCTTAATTATAGTTATAATATCACATATTTGCGCAAAAGGCAAGAGTTTTCCCAGGGCTGACGCATATTAATTGGAAGAAATCAGGCGAAGGCATCTCATTGAATTTTAAGGATCTTCTGCTTTACTAATGATCTGCTGAATGGGAAAATTAGCTTGGCAAGCCCTCGA
>JAITVE010000258.1 GCA_031285975.1 Candidatus Adiutrix sp.
CCTTCGTCGGCCATGTCAATGCAGGGTTTGGTGACTTCAAGCTCGTCCAGCACCTGGATGGTTTTCAGTTCCAGGTAGCGCGCGCCGCAGAGCCAGGCGGCCACAATGTTTTGCGCCAGTTGGGTTTGCGGCCCGGCGGCGACGCCAATGGGCGTTTCCAGCAGCCGCCCGTAACGCTTGAGGCGGAAGGGGTCGCCCGGCTGGGGGCGAAAGAATAAACTTTCGGGAATGCCGCAGATTTCGCCGCGCTCCACATCGCTCAACATCCATTTTAAATGCGTACCGAGGGCCGCCGGGTAAAATTTGTCGCTGTGTGATGTGGTCATGATATCTCTCCCTCGCTGAAATGTGTGCGTATATTGATGAATTTTAGGCTGAAAACGGGCGGCGGGCCATGAACTTCCCCTGGCCGGGCGCGGCCAGAAAGTCTTCCCCGTCAACAATTTTGCGCCCGCGCAGAAAAACTGTCCGGGCCCGCCCGCGCACGGTGAGGCCTTCAAAGGGCGTGTAGTCTGCGGCCTGGCGCAGGCTCGCCGCCGTTATTTTTTGCTCGGCCTGCGGGTCAAAAATCACTAAATCGGCCTCGGCCCCGACTTTTATGTCGCCCTTGCCGGGCAAGCCAAAGAGGCGGGCCGGAGCGGTTGCCGACAAATCTATCCAGCGGCGCAAACTCATTCCGCGCTTGACCACGCCCTCGGAATAGAGCAGCGCAAGCCGCGTTTCCACGCCGGGGACGCCGCCGGGGCAGTTGAAAATATTGCCGCCCGCCAGTTCTTTTTTCGTTCGCCAGGAAAAAGAGCAGTGATCCGTCGCCACCACGTCGATGGAACCGTCCGCGAGGCCCTCCCACAGGCCTTCCACGTCGGCCTTTTTTCGCGGCGGCGGGGCCATGACGTATTTCAGGGCCTCGTCAAAATCGCCGTCATAGCAAACGTCGGTCAATAAAAGGTATTGCGGGCAGGTTTCGGCCCAGACCGGCTGACCGGCCCGGCGGGCGGCCCGCACGGCCTCCAGGCCCTTGGCTGTGGAGAGGTGCACGATGTAGAGCGGCGCGTCCCCGGCGGCGCGGGCCAGGGCGATAGCCGTCTCAATGGCCAGGGCTTCGGCGTAATCCGGGCGGCTTTGCGGGTGGCTGGCGGCCAGGTGCGGCGCGCTCCGTTTCAGTTGGGCGGCCAAATGGCTGACGACGGCGTGGTTCTCGGCGTGGACGGTCATCAGGCCGCCCGCTTGCCCCAAGGCTTTCAGCGCGGCGAGAAAGTCTTCGTCCGCCAAACGCCCGTCATAGGTCATGTAGGTTTTGAAGCTGGGAAAGCCCGCGCTCACGGCCTGGGGCAGTTCGGCGGCCACCCGCTCATTCCAGTGCTGAAAAACGCCGTGAAGGCCGTAGTCGATGACGGCTTCCGCAGCGTTTTGGCGATACGTATTTAATTGGTGAAACAGGGAACAGCCCGCAGGCCCGAAGCCGGGGTGCTCTATCACGGTGGTGGTGCCGCCGAAAGCCGCCGCCCGGCCGCCCGCCGCCCAGCCATCGCTGACGTGGGCGCGCGCCACCGTCAAGTCCAAATGCGTGTGCGCGTCCACGCCGCCGGGGATCACCAGGCAGCCTTGGGCGTCAATGACTTCCGCGCCTTCGGGCGGGCTGATGCCCGTCACGACAGCCGCTATCAGGCCGTCGCGCACCAGCACGTCCGCCTTCGCCTCCGCTTCCGCCGTGACCACCAGGCCGCCCATTATCAAGGTATCCCGCATTTCACACCGCGTCTTATTTTCCCTGCATGGCCTTCCACAGGCGCCCGGCTTGCTGCTGCGCGTATGCCACAATGTCGCTTTCGTCTTCGCTCACCAGACGGCCGTTTTCAACGATCACGCGGCCCTGGGCAATGACGGTCTCCACGTCGCCCGACGAAAAGCCGAAGGCGAAGTGGCCGGGGAAGTTGTCCCGCTCCAAAGGGGTCGGGCTTTGATAGTTCAGAATGACCAAATTGTTGTCCGCGTCGCCGGGGACATTCGCGGCCCGGAGGTATTCGTGCACCGCGCGAAAGCGTTGATACAGCGCGGCAGGGGATAACCCCTCGGTGTTCTGACCGGCCATGTAGGCGGCCTGGGCGCTGCGGATCATGTCGTGGTGCATACCGTCCACGCCGAGCATGACGCGGGGAGTCCACTGGTAGCCGCTGAGGCCCACATTGTTGTTCTGATTGCTTTCGCAGCTCTGGGCCACCCAGGCCTGGGAAGCGGCGATGAGTTTGCGCTCTTCATCGTCCAGGTGAACGCAGTGGCCTAAAATCGTGTGGGGCTGGGCCAGGAGGCCGCAATTTTCCAGGCGGCGGCCAATGCGCGTGCCGTGTTTGGCCAGGCAATTTTCCTGATCGGACTGGGCTTCGGCCACGTGGATGTGGAGGCCGGTTTTGTGCTTAACGGCCAAATCCACAGCCTGTTTCAAGGTGGCGTCGCTGAGGGTGAAAGAGGCGTGGAGCCCCACCAAGCCCCGGCGGCCGCTGGCGAGATACGCGTCGTGCTCGGCCAGGCCGTCTTCGGCGATTTTTTGGCCGTCGCGGTCGGAAATTTCATAGCACAGCAAATGCCCCAGGCCGACGCGCTCAAAGGCGCGGGCGATGGTTTCCAGGGAACCCTTGACAGCAAAGGGCGCGGCGTGGTGATCGATGACGAAGGTGACCCCGCGCTTGGCGCAGCACATGGCCGCGAAAAGGGCGCTGGCCTCGGTCATGTCGTTGTCCAGGCACTTGTCCAGCCGCCACCACACCTGCTCCAGCACTTCCACAAAATTCGTGGGCACAACGGGCGAGGGCGGCATCCCGCGCGACAGCACCGAATAAATATGGTGGTGGCCGCAGCCGAAGGATTTCGTGACCAGCTTACCGCCGCAGTCGATAACCTGGTCGCCGGGCCCGCGCTCGGCCAGGGGCGGCACGGCTTTCAGCAGGGTTATCTTTCCTTGGGGCCCGGCTTCCACGGCCAAAGCGGTCTCGGAAAACTCGAGGGTTTTATAGTCAAGATACCGTGCGTTTTTTAAATACAAGGTCATGATGCACTCCTTGCGCGGTCGCCTGGAAAAATCACCTGCGGTCTCACACTCTCCGTCATTCCGGCGAAAGCCGGAATCCATTTCCAGTGAAAGAACTGTTAGCCGACAAGCCGCTTCTCTGGAAATGGATTCCTGCCTCCGCAGGAATGACGGTACGCAGAGGGTCTATGAACCGCCGCTTATTTAACGCGCGGGCAGCCGCATTCCAGCCGTTCGGCCAGTTTGTCAGCCGGGTTTTTGAACTTGGCCAGCATCATCATGGCGGCGATGATGTAGGGCTTGTAGCTGGCCTCTTTGTACATGTCCACGCGGTGGCGGTCGAAAACCGAGGCGGTCACTTCGCCCTCTTTGCAGGACACGCCGGAAATATCCGCAGGCAAGCAGTGCATGTACAGGGCCTCGCCGTATTTGGTGCGGCGGCTGGTTTTCTGCATCAGGGCTTCGGTGCATTCCCAGTCTTTGTGCTTGGCGTTCTGTTTCAAGAGTTCCTGCTCCAGGGCCTTGATGCCCGCGTCGTCGCCGTCGCCGTAGAGCACGGTGCGCTTTTCCATGGCCGCAAAGGGGGCCCAGCTTTTGGGGTAGACGATGTCCGCGCCCTCGAAGGCTTCCGCCATGGAGTTGCTCTGGGTGAAGCTGCCGCCGCTGGCCGCCGCGTTTTTGCGGGCCACTTCCACCACCTCGGGCATCACTTCATAGCCCTTGGGGTGCGCCAGGGACACTTCCATGCCGAAGCGGGTCATAAGGCCGATAACGCCCTGGGGCACCGACAGGGGCTTGCCGTAGGAGGGCGAATAGGCCCAGGTCATGGCGATTTTTTTGCCCTTCAATTGCTCCACGCCGCCGAAGGTGTTGATGATGTGCAGCATGTCGGCCATGGTCTGGGTGGGGTGGTCGATGTCGCACTGGAGGTTGACCAGGGTGGGGCGCTGCTCCAAAACATCGTCGCGGTAGCCGTCCAGCACGGACTTCGACACCTCGCGCATGTAGGCGTTGCCTTTACCAATGTACATGTCGTCGCGGATGCCGATGACGTCGGCCATGAAGGAGATCATATTGGCGGTTTCGCGCACGGTTTCGCCGTGGGCGATCTGGGACTTGCCCTCGTCAAGGTCTTGCACAGTCAGCCCCAAAAGGTTGCAGGCGCTGACGAAGCTGAAGCGGGTGCGGGTGGAGTTGTCCCGGAAGAGGGACACGCCCAGGCCGGAATCGAAAAAGCGGGTGGTGACGTTCCGCTCGCGCAGGCCGCGCAAAATATCGGCCACGGCGAAGACGGCGGCAATTTCATCGTCCGTCTTTTCCCAGGTCAACAGGAAGTCGTTTTCGTACATCTTCTTGTAGTTGAGCTTGCTCAAATGCTTGATGAGGCTCTTTATTTTCAACGCATCCATGATGTTCTCCTTGATGGAACGGTTACTTTATGATGTGGGTGCCCTGGCCGCCGGTAACGGCCGCGCCCAGGTTTTTCGGGTCGGTGATGATGACTTCCTTACCGCCGTTTTTCAGGAAATTCAGCGCGGCTTCGATTTTCGGCCCCATGCTGCCCGGCGGGAAGTGGCCCTCGGCCAGGTATTGCGCCATTTTTTCGGCCTTGACCGTGCCCAGCTTTTCCTCGTTGGGCTTGCCGAAATTAATGGAGACCTGGGGCACGCCCGTGGAAATGATCAGAAGGTCGCTGTGCAGCTTTTCCGCCAAAAGGCAGGTGGCCAAATCCTTGTCGATAACCGCCGCCACGCCTTCCAGGCAGCCGTCTTTCCGAATGACCGGAATGCCGCCGCCGCCCACCCTGACCGCCGTAGGCGACGCGAAGCGGCCCCTGTACTTCTTGGCCCTGTCTTCGGTGCTGAACGTGGCCGAGCAGGAATACATCGAAGCCGCCCGGGCGGGCGGGGCGTC
>JAITVE010000283.1 GCA_031285975.1 Candidatus Adiutrix sp.
ACTTCATACCCGGCGGCTTCGGCGGCGGCCTTCATGTAATCCACGGAATAGCCGACGAGCTGTTTGTTTTCGTCGATAAATTCCATGGGCGGCCAGGTGGCGTCGGCGGCGATGGTGATGGATTTCTTCTGGGCCATGGCCGGAGCGGAGATGGCTAGCACCAGAGCCAGGATGGCCGGAACAAGCAATTTTTTCATGACGATACTCCTCAAATAGTGCCGCCAGGGCGGCAGGCGTGTGTTCAAAAGGCCGGAGCCATATTGAGCGGCCCGGATGCCATGCGTGTTAAAAGTAAAATAATAGACTACCACCACAGTCCTGAAAATGCAAGCGCGTTGCCGTGAGAAAATTCCTCACCGTGGAAAGCGGTTTTTGCGCCCAGCGGGCGGCCTGCGCAGCATAAAAAGCAGGAACGAGGCCGAAAGGCAGGGCAGCCACACCCATTTGAGCTCGGAAAGCATCACGGCCAGCCCCCGGCCCGAAAGCATGGCCGCCGGGTGCATGGGGGCCACCCGTATCGGCCGCCACGGCAAAAAGTGGCGGCCGTCTTCCAGGGGCCAGAGGGCGGCCGGGCCCAGGCCCCCGGTGGTGGCCGCGTCCAGAACTATATGGCTGGCCACGGCCCACCAGAGGAGCAGGGCGGCGGCTCCCCGCCCGGCCTTCAGAGCCGGGGCCAAAATCAGCCCCAACACCCCCGCCAGCCCCGCCGCCGCCAGGGAATGGGAAAGGCCGCGGTGTCCCCACAAGCTTTCATAGGGCACCCCCATGAAAAAGCCGATGGAATCCAAATCCGGGGCCATGGCCAGGGCCGTCCCCACAACGAGCAGCCGGGGCGGCACGGCTTTGGAGCCGAGCGCCAGGCCAAGAGTCAGCGCCGGGGCGGCATGGGTGAGGATGGTGGGCATTGGGGGTCTCCGTGATGAATTTAAACATATATTTTACCATAGCTGGCGGCTGCGGTCGAGCCTGGAGTCGAAAATTTCCAGGGCGGCCTTATTCGGCACAATCACCGCCCCCCGTCGCCCCGGCGAAGGCCGGGGCCCATGCCTTTACTCTTGGCATCTTGTCGGCACCCGCTACGTCCCCCCACATCGTCATTCCTTCGGAGGCAGGAATCCATTTCCAGCGGAGCAACTTGTCGGCACGGCCCTACCTGCCGCCCCCTCGTCACCCCAGCGAAGGCCGACCGCGAGGGCAGGCCCATTAATACACGCTCTGGCCCGATATATGCCGCCGCGCTCTTTTCTGTTATGTTTATTTATGCTACAATGCGCTATAACATTGAGGTCTCTCAAAAGCCCGGGAACGCACCGGGGCCTTGATTGTGCGAGGTATTTATGGAAAATCTCTGGGCGCCGTGGCGCATGGATTACATACTGCGGGCGGGGGCTGAAAAGGGCGGCTGCTTTTTGTGCCTGCCGCCGGAACACACGGGGCCCGACCGCGAACGGCTGGTGCTCTACAGCGACCCCCTGGCCCTGGTGATGATGAATCTCTATCCCTACAACAACGGGCACCTGCTGGTGGCCCCGCGCCGCCACGTGGCCACCCTGGCCCTGGCCAACCCCGAGGAGCGGCTGGCGCTGGGCAATCTCCTGGCGCGGGCCTCGGAGATTCTGGATCAGGTCATGGCGCCCCACGGCTACAACATGGGCGTCAACCAGGGCCGCGTCTCGGGGGGCAGCGTGGAGGAGCACCTGCACATCCACATCACCCCGCGCTACCAGGGCGACAACAACTATATGGCCGTCATCGGCGAGACCAAGGTCATTTCCGAGCACATCATGACCACTTACGACAAGCTGCTCCCGGCCTTCTGCGAATGACGAGTGCAGCGAAACCCACCGACGGCCTGAGCCCGGCCATGCGCCAGTACATGGAGATGAAGGCGCTCCACCCCGAGGGCCTGCTCTTTTTCCAGATGGGCGATTTTTATGAGCTCTTTTTTGAGGACGCGGAAAAAGCCGCGCCGCTTCTGGAGATCGCCCTCACCAGCCGCTCCAAAAAGGGCGACCAGCCCATCCCCATGTGCGGCGTGCCGCTTTCGGCCGGGATTATGTACGCCAACCGCCTGACCCGCCAGGGGCTCCAGGTGGTGCTGGCCAACCAGGTGGGCGACCCCGGCGCGAAGGGCATTATCGAGCGGGCCGTCATGCGCATCGGCACCCCCGGCGTGCCCCTGGACGACGACACGGCCGCCGCCGGGGAACCGCATTACCTGGCGGCCATCTGCCCCGGCCCCGGCGGCTACGGCCTGGCCGGGCTGGAAGTCTCCACCGGCGATTTCCTCCTGGCCCGCTTCGGGGATTTGGAAGCCCTGCGGGCCGAGTTCCTGTCCCTGGGGCCCCACGAGTGCCTGTTGCCTCAGCACGCGGCCCCGGAACTCTTGGACGTGCTGCGCGACATGCGGGTCTACGCCACCCACCTGCCGCCGGAGCGTATGGACGCTTTGGCCGCCCTCGACCGCTTCCGCGAACTCTTCGGGGCCCACGCCGCCGCCGCCTGGGATTTGGACGAGTTCCCTGAAGCGCTCTCCGCCGCCGGAGCCGTGCTGGATTACGCCGAGAGTTGCAGCCGGGGCGGGCTGGATCACCTGGCCCCGCCGCGCCTGCTGTGGAACCAGGCCCACCTGGTGCTGGACGAAGCCGCCCTGGCCAACCTGGAAATTTTGAAAACCCTTCGCCACGGCCAGCTTGAGGGCTCCCTTCTGGGCCTGATGGACAGGACGGCCACGCCCATGGGCAGCCGCCTCATGCGCCAGTGGCTCAGCCGCCCCCTGCGCGACGCCGCCGAAATCTCGGCCCGCCACGGCGCGGTGGAGGAATTCTTGCGGGACGGCCTCAGCCGCGACGCCCTCTCCGGCTTGCTCAAAAAAACCAGCGACCTGGAACGGGCCCTGGGCCGGGTGGTGCTCAAGCACGGCGGCCCCCGCGACCTGGCCGCCCTCCGCGACAGTTTATTCTTGATCCCCGAATATAAAAAGCTTCTGAGCCGCCTGAACTCCGTGCGCCTGGCCACCCTGGGGGAGGCTTTGCCGGATTTCGGCGAGTTGACGAGCGCCCTCATGAACCGCCTGGAAGAGCACCCGCCGGTGAACGCCAAGGACGGCGGCCTCATCAAGCGCGGGGTGTCGCCCGAGCTGGACGAACTTTTGGATTTGGAAAAGGGCGGCAAGAGCGGCATCCTGGCCCTGGAGGCCCGCGAACGGGAACGCACGGGCATCAATAGCTTGAAGGTCGGCTTCAACCGCGTTTTCGGCTATTACCTGGAAGTGACCAAAACCAACCTGGCCAATGTACCCAGCGACTGGATACGCAAGCAGACCATCGCCGGGGGCGAACGCTACCTCACGCCGGAGCTCAAAGAGTGGGAGGAAAAAATCCTCCACGCCGGGGAACGCCGCCTGGCCCTTGAAGAGCAGCTGTTTGAGGAATTGAAAGAACTCGTGGCCGCCCAGGCCCGCCCCATCAAAGAGGCCGCCCAGCTTCTGGCCGA